>CAZWHH010000231.1:0-4871 GCA_964633615.1 uncultured Bacteroidales bacterium
TGAAAATATAAAGGTTGAAATTATTCTTTCAAACAAAAAGAACGCAAAGGTTTTAGAAAGAGCAAAAAAACTAAAGATACAAGCTGTTTATTTTACTAAAGAAAAATTAAAAACCAATGAAATAACTAAATTATTGTTAGAAAAAGATATAGACTTAATTGTACTTGCAGGTTTTTTGTGGCTGGTCCCTAAAAGCCTTATTCAAGCCTTTCCTGATAAAATTATTAACATACATCCTGCTCTATTGCCTAAATATGGTGGAAAAGGAATGTATGGAGATCGTGTCCACAGAGAAGTAATTAAAAATGGTGAAAAAGAGAGTGGCATTACGATACATTATGTAAATGAAAAATATGACGAGGGGAATATTATATTTCAGGCAAAATGCAAAGTTTATGAAACAGATACCGTTGATGATCTGGCCAGCCGGGTACACAAACTTGAATACAAATATTATCCCGAAATAATTGAAAAGTTACTGAAAGAATAATTTATTATTTTTTTATGGAATGAACCAATAATTCATATACTTGTGTTTTTCTTTCAGAGATAAAATCTTCAAATTGATTTTCATTCCATTCATACCTGGTTTTTAAGGTATTTTTGATAGAAGAGGGAAAAATAATTAAAGACAACATATTGATAAAAAAATGATGGGGTTTGATTTCTTTAATATTGCCTTTTTGAGCTTCCTCTGTTAGCTGTTCACTAAATTTCTTCGTGTTATACAAACTCTCGATAATCTTAAGTTTTTCTACTTTCCTGGGATTACGATGTAGTACATTGATAATAAAAAATGGCAATTCAGGATTAAGCCGGATGATCTCAAAATAAGTATCGACATAATTCTTAATTTTTTCTTTCAGCGGTAAATCTGCATTTAAGATTTCCGGCAATTTTTGTGTATTCGTGGTGAGTAGGTCTTCCAATACAAATTCAAATAAATTCTCTTTACTCTTAAAGTGGTAATTTATTGAAGCCACGTTTATTTCCGCTTTATTTGATATATCTCGTATACTTGTATTGTCAACTCCTTTCTCCAGAAATAAAAACCTTGCGGTTTCCAGAATTTTTGCTCTTGTATTCATAGTCTTAAATCTTTAACAACAGATGTTTATAGAATTGAGATATTAAAAACTTAAATTTTTGTTTTAAACAATTGTTTGAATTGTTATATTTGAGACAAAACACACATTTTTTAAATGTATAAAATTAATGACTATGAAAAAAATTCCGAGTTTAATTCTTTTAATACTCATTCTCTCGTCAGGCATCAAGGCGGGTGGATTTCAGGTAGCACTACAGGGACAAATTCAGGGAGGTATGGGACTACTTGGTACAGGTTTTCTTGTTGGACCCAGCACTCTTTTTTATAATCCCGGGGGAATGTCCTTTTTATCCAGCAAATATAATGTGTCATTAGGTATGAACCCCTTAATTTCAAATGTGACTTTTCAATATAAAGAACCCTCTTTATATGAAAACACAACAGATAACCCTGTAGGTACTCCATTCTCTTTTTATGGTACGGGAAAACTTAACGAAAAACTATCGGTTGGCCTGGGAGTATACACCCCGTTTGGAAGCTCCACTGTTTGGGGTGATGACTGGAAAGGGAGGTATATCATACAGGACATTTCACTTTCAACTATATTTATCCAACCCACCGTATCTTATAAAATCACAGAGTCTCTTGGAATTGGCGCTGGTTTTATTTATGCAAGAGGAAATGTTGAATTACACAAAGCCCTGCCTCTTTCCGGAACAGATGGCGAAGACGGACAAGCAACCATATCGGGTACCGCAGCAAATTATGGTTTCAACGCGGGAGTTTATTTTCAACCTTCAGAAAAATTCTCCCTGGGGATTACCTATCGCTCAAAGATAGAGATGGCTATTGATGACGGCGATGCGAAGTTTGATGTTCCGTCTTCTTTATCATCATACTTCCCTGATAACAACAGTTATAGCACATCCCTCCCCTTACCGGCATCCGTTAATTTGGGACTATCTTATCAACTGAATGAAAAAATAAGATTAGGAGCAGACATTAATTATGTGTTTTGGGAAGAATACCAATCGCTTAACTTCGACTTTGAAAAAAATACCGATGTACTCACAGACCTTGAACAACCAAAAAAATACAGCAACGGAGCCATCTACAGGTTGGGAGTGCAATACAACATGAATGACAAACTCGACCTGAGAACAGGATTTTACTATGATTCCCCGGTGGCAAACGATGAATACTACGCACCGGATACACCTGATGCAGTAAAATTAGGATTTACAGGCGGGGCTTCATATAACGCGATGGAAAATCTTTCTATTGATCTGTCTTTCTTGTATATTATAGGTTTAGAGAGAGAAGCCAATTACAAACCCGAAAATTTCCGTGGAAAATACAAATATAATGCATTCATTCCCGGACTAGGAATAAGTTATAAATTTTAAATCATGATACTATGAAAAATATATATTTACTTTTATCGCTCATATTAATAATCATTGCTGGTTGTGAGCCGGAAATAGATAATTTTGAACCCAAAGCGGGTGATGCAGATTTCAGCAGTTATGTCGCCATTGGTAACTCATTGACTGCAGGGTTTATGAATGGTGAGTTGTACAAAAGCGGCCAGAAAAATTCTTACCCTGCCATACTGGCCGGTGTTTTTAGTGAGGTAGGTGGAGGTGCTTTCAAACAGCCACTAATGAAAGACGATCTTGGTTTTGGTAACAAACGGGTGCTTGGCTACCAGCAAGACTGCCTTGGAGAGGTTTCTCTCGCACCAATTCCAGCCAGCGGCACCCCTGATCCGGGTAATTTTTCATCTATTGCAGATCAGGGGCCTTTTAACAACATGGGAGTTCCCGGTGCCAAATCATTTCACCTATTATATCCAGGCTATGGAATGGCAAACCCTTACTTCAACAGATTTGCAACAGATCCATCCACCACCACTGTGGTCTCCGATGCCATGGAAGCACAACCTACATTTTTTACATTGTGGATAGGGAATAATGACGTATTAAGCTATGCTATGGCAGGCGGAGAATCTGACAGTATAACAACTCAAAACACCTTCTCCCAGTCAGTTGGAGGTATATTGCAAACTGTTACAACCTCAGCAGACAAAGGAGTTATTGCTAATATTCCGGATATCACCGCTGCCCCTTTCTTTAGTACTATTCCTTATAATCCTGTTACACTGAACGAAACAGAAGCAGGACAATTAAATACTGCTTATGAAAGCTATAATACAGGAGCTGCTTCTATGGGTTTAGATTCTATCAAATTTAGTGAAGGAGATAATGCGCTGGTCATAGAAGACGATGATCCTGCTTATGATCCTTTAGGAAATATCCGGCAGATTAAAAGCAATGAACTGGTTCTTCTATCATTACCACAGGATTCTCTTAAATGTGCTGGCTGGGGAACGCAAAAGCCTGTACCTGATGAATTCATTCTGGATGCGGGAGAAATTGATGAAATATTAACTGCCATTAATGGGTATAACCAAACCTTGAAAAATATGGCATCCCAGTATAACTTAGCTTTCGTTAATGTTGCTTTACTTATGGAGGATACAGAAGATGGATTAAGAATTGACGGAGCAGAATATACCAATGAATTTATCACGGGTGGGCTTTTCTCTCTTGACGGTCTTCACCTGACCGGGCAAGGTTATGCCATCGTAGCAAATAAATTCATGGAAGCAATCAACCAAACATATAATGCTTCCTTACCTCTTGTATCTGTAATAAACTATCCTGGAATACAATTTCCTTAAAAGAAAAAGGCTGTTGGTTTAATGCCAACAGCCCTTCTTTTTAAACATATTTTTTACCTTTTTATTGAATCAGCAATTTTCTTGTGGTTTCCTTTTGACTGATCCCTGTTATCTTCAACATATATAACCCTTTACTAAGATTACTTACATTAATTCGCAATAAGGAATCCTTCTGAACCTCTTCTGAATATACTTTTCTGCCAGCCACATCATAAAGCTCAACTGACCTTATTGCAGCCGAGCCAACCTTTACAAACACGTTGCTCGTGGCAGGATTGGGGTAAATAGTTACTGCAATTTGATCATTATGAACTATATTGGTTGGGTTGGATTCTTCATTGATAAAAATAGTATCTTCCTGAACCACATAATTATAGTTTTCATAAGTATCTTCATCCTCTTCTACACTGACTTCATAAACAGAATCCTGTTCGATTCCGGGAATATCAAGAACAATATCGTATTTTCCAACAGCTACCTCGTTAAATTGGTAAATGCCATCAGCATTAGTCTCTGTAGAAGCCATTACATCACCCGGAGCTTTAAAAATAAATTGCTTATTCTCTTCTTTTCCTACCAAAATAACAGATACTCCTTTAACTGGTTGCCCGTTGACACTTGTGGTTGATTTAGAAATTTTTGTTTCGACCTTCTCAACCTTTCCCTCAATTGTGGCATTGCCTGTAGTTACCGAGGGCTTCTCCTGAACATAAATATAAGCATAATTATAAGGTTCAGTGGTTAAGTTAATTTGAGTGGCATTTGTCCATAGATAAGCATCTCCGTAATAAGTGGAGACCAGATTCGGATATAGAGCTGCATCCGGTTCTGCCATCACAATATACCGTCCCGTATCCAAATATTCAAAACTATAATTTGTCTCGTTATTTAATTCCATTGAATCAACTTCTGAATAGGGGCCAGAAAGAGAAGCTTTGTACAAATGAACCATTCCATTTTGCAATGGTTCTTCTGCCATAGTAGAAACGGTTCCGCTAATGTAAAAGTTATTTACTATTTTCCCTGTGAATACATCTGGTCCGCCAAAGGTATTAAAAGTAAATCCATCGATTACTTCTT
>CAZWHH010000232.1:0-4824 GCA_964633615.1 uncultured Bacteroidales bacterium
CCTGTGCAATGTTGGTGCACGGTTTAGCATTACGGGATGACCTTTCATTACATTTTCAAGTATATCCCAAACAACCGGGTCTTTTCGATCCACAATTTTCTTGGCAGACTTCACTGTTTTTACAATGCCCCTCTCTATCAATTTTCTGATAACAAAGGGCTTATATAGTTCAGCAGCCATATCCTTAGGAATACCGCATTCATGCATACTCAATTCAGGTCCGACACTAATGACAGATCGGGCTGAATAGTCCACACGTTTACCAAGCAGGTTTTGTCTAAACCTTCCTTGCTTACCTTTCAAACTATCACTTAAAGATTTTAAAGCACGGTTAGAGTCTGTCTTTACTGCATTTGATTTTCTTGAGTTATCGAATAATGAATCGACAGATTCCTGCAGCATTCTTTTCTCGTTTCTAAGAATTACCTCAGGCGCTTTAATTTCAATTAAGCGTTTTAAACGATTATTTCTGATGATGACTCTACGGTAAAGATCATTTAAATCAGATGTGGCAAAACGACCTCCATCTAAAGGAACCAAAGGTCTTAGTTCGGGTGGGATCACAGGTACAACTTTAGTTATCATCCATTCAGGACGATTCCTTTCTTTGGATGCTCTGAAAGCCTCTACAACCTGTAATCTTTTTAATGCTTCTTTCTTTCTCTGCTGAGAAGTTTCTGTATCAGCCTTATTCCTGAGAAAGAAAGATAACTCATCGAGATCAATATTTGAAAGCAGTTTAAAAAGTGCTTCTGCGCCCATGTCAGCAACAAATTTATTTGGGTCCTGATCGTCCAGTTGCTGATTTTCTTTAGGCAATGCTTCCAGGATATCCAGGTATTCTTCTTCAGTAAGAAAATCAAGGTACTTCACACCATCCTGAGCCTTGATACCCGGATTGATAACTACATATCTTTCATAATAAATTATTGAGTCAAGTTTCTTAGTGGGCAAACCCAGAAGAAGACCTATTTTATTAGGTAAGGAACGGAAGTACCAAATATGGGCAACAGGTACTACTAATGAGATATGACCCATTCTTTCCCTTCGTACTTTTTTCTCAGTTACTTCAACTCCACATCGGTCACATACAATTCCCTTGTATCTTATTCTCTTATATTTCCCACAATGACATTCATAATCTTTAACGGGACCAAAAATTCGTTCACAAAACAATCCATCCCTTTCAGGCTTATAGGTCCTGTAATTAATGGTTTCCGGTTTTAAAACCTCTCCATGAGACTGTTCTAAGATTTCCTCAGGTGAAGCGAGACCGACTGAAACCTTTTTAAAATCGCTTGATACTTTATTTTCCCTTCTGAATGACATAGACAAAAATGAATTTAATAAACACAACTAAAACATTTAAAAAATGCTGTAAAAATTAGTCTTTAACAAGCTTAACGCTTAATCCCAGACCACTTAATTCATGTAACAAGACATTAAATGATTCGGGGATACCAGGCATAGGTATGGGATCGCCTTTCACGATATTTTCGTATGCTTTCGCTCTACCATTCACATCATCAGATTTAACGGTAAGCATTTCCTGTAATATATTAGAAGCTCCGAAAGCTTCAAGTGCCCAAACCTCCATTTCTCCAAATCGCTGACCACCAAACTGCGCTTTACCGCCCAGAGGTTGTTGCGTAATCAGGGAATAGGGTCCAATTGAGCGAGCATGAATTTTATCCTCTACCATATGACCTAATTTTAACATATAGATAACTCCAACTGTGGCAGCCTGATCAAATTTTTCTCCTGTCCCTCCGTCATATAGTTGACTTTTACCAAAGGGGGGCAAGCTGGCTTTTTCAGTATACTGAGATATCTCATCCAGGCTGGCTCCATCAAAAATCGGAGTTGAAAATTTAACCCCTAATTTTTCACCAGCCCAACCAAGAACGGATTCATAAATCTGTCCAAGGTTCATCCTTGATGGTACGCCTAATGGATTGAGTACAATATCAACAGGAGTTCCATCTTCAAGGAAAGGCATATCTTCGGCTCTGACAATCTTAGAAATAATACCTTTATTACCGTGTCTACCGGCTAACTTATCACCCACTTTAATTTTACGTTTTCTGGCAATATATATTTTAGCCATTTGAACGATTCCTGTAGGTAGTTCATCACCAATAGAGATATTATACTTTTCTCTTCTCAGTTGAGCCTCAACCTCTCTTCTTTTTATATTATAATTGTGTAACAGCGTTTTTATAACCTCGTTCTTCTTCTTATCAGTAGTCCACTTTTTAGGACTAACAGTAGTGTAATCTATCTCCTGAAGAATTTTGTGGGTAAATTTCTTTCCTTTAGCCACTACAGGAGCGTTATAATAATCTTTTACACCTTGAGATGTTTTTCCGTTTACAAGAACAAAAAGTTTATCGATAAGGCTATTTGTAAGTTCCTTTATCTGCTGGCCATATTCTGTATCTAATTGTTCCAGCTTTTCTTTATCAGTACTTCTGACTTTTTTATCTTTAACAGCTCTTGTAAATAACTTCTTATCAATTACCACACCATTTAAGGAGGGAGATGCTTTTAACGATGCATCTTTTACATCCCCGGCTTTATCACCGAAAATAGCTCTCAGTAACTTTTCTTCGGGGGTAGGGTCAGATTCTCCTTTTGGTGTAATTTTTCCAATCAAAATGTCGCCAGGATTGATATGAGCCCCGACCCGGATAATTCCGTTTTCATCCAGATCCTTTGTGGCTTCTTCGCTCACATTAGGAATATCTGCAGTAAGTTCTTCCAAACCTCGTTTGGTATCCCTTACCTCCATTATATGCTCTTCAATATGAATTGAAGTAAAGACATCATTCTTCACCACATTTTCGGAAATTACAATTGCATCCTCAAAGTTATATCCTTTCCAGGGCATAAATGCTACTTTAAGGTTCTTACCCAACGCCAGTTCGCCTTTTTGAGTGCCATAACCTTCAGTAAGGATCTGACCCTCTTTCACTTTTTGGTCTTTAACAACAATGGGTCGCAACGTAATACTGGTATTCTGATTGGTTTTTTGATATTTTATAAGATTGTATCTTCTGATATCCTCCTCAAAAGACACAAATTTTTCTTCTTCCGTGTGATCGTATCTAACAACAATTTCCTTGGCATCAACGTATTCGATAACCCCATCTCCTTCAGCTACAATCTGCAATCTTGAATCTCTTACAACTTCACCTTCCAGTCCGGTACCCACAATAGGAGATTCAGGATAAACCAACGGTACAGCTTGTCTCATCATATTAGAGCCCATCAATGCACGGTTGGCATCGTTATGTTCAAGGAAAGGAATTAATGAAGCAGCTATTGAGGCAATTTGATTTGGTGCCACATCCATTAATTCAACAGTCTCTTTCTCAGCATAAGGGAAGTCACCATCATGTCGCGCCTTCACCTTGCTTCGTTCAAACTGTCCTTCATCATTAATTTCGGCATTAGCTTGCGCGATCATCTTAGCCTCTTCCTCTTCTGCGCTTAAATAGACAGAGCCTTCTTTTGTTAATTTTACTTTCCCATCCTCCACTTTTCTGTAAGGTGTTTCAATAAAGCCTAATTCATTAATCCTTGCATAAACACATAGTGAAGAAATAAGACCAATATTTGGTCCTTCAGGGGTTTCAATAGGACAAAGTCTTCCGTAATGTGTATAATGCACATCACGAACTTCAAACCCTGCTCTTTCCCTTGTAAGTCCGCCTGGACCCAAAGCTGACATTCTTCTCTTATGAGTAATCTCTGCCAAAGGATTTGTTTGATCCATGAACTGAGACAACTGGTTTGTCCCAAAGAATGAATTGATAACAGAGGAAAGGGTTTTAGAATTAATCAGATCAATTGGAGTAAAGACTTCATTATCTCTCACATTCATTCTTTCACGGATTGTACGTGCCATACGAGCCAAGCCAACTCCAAACTGATTGTACAATTGTTCACCAACTGTTCGCACCCTTCTGTTGCTTAAGTGGTCAATATCATCTACATTGGTTTTCGAATTTATTAATTCAATGAGATATTTAATAATCTCAATAATATCAGCATTGGTCAATATTTTAGTATCAATGGAAGTATCCAGGTTAAGTTTTTTATTCAGCCTGTATCTTCCCACCTGTCCTAAATCGTATCTTGTATCTGAAAAGAACAATTTATCAATTACGTCTCTGGCAGTAGCCTCGTCTGGTGGTTCAGCATTTCTCAACAAGCGATAAATCTGAAGCACAGCTTCTTTTTCAGAGTTACAAGGATCTTTTTGCAGCGTATTATAAATAATCGCGTAATCCGATTGGGATTGATCCTCGCGATGTAAAAGAATTGTATCAGCACCAGAATCAACAATCTGGTTCAGGTGCTTCTCTTCAATTACTGTATCTCTTTCAATAACTACTTCATTTCTTTCAATAGAAACTACTTCACCGGTATCTTCATCAACAAAATCTTCGATCCATGATCTCAAAACCCGTGCGGCTAATTTTCTGCCTATCACTTTTTCAAGCTTAGGTTTTGAAACTTTTATCTCATCAGCCAGGTTAAAGATTTCAAGTATGTCTTTATCACTTTCATAGCCAATTGCCCTTAAAAGTGTAGTAACCGGTAATTTTTTCTTTCTATCGATGTAAGCATACATCACGTTGTTTACATCGGTAGCAAACTCAATCCAGGATCCTCTGAAAGGAATAATTCTTGCGGAATAAAGTTTAGTACCATTGGCATGGATGCTTTGTCCGAAGAAAACACCTGGTGATCTGTGGAGTTGTGATACCACTACTCTTTCGGCTCCATTAATAATAAATGAGCCTTTTTCTGTCATAT
>CAZWHH010000233.1:0-4811 GCA_964633615.1 uncultured Bacteroidales bacterium
CCCGGGAATATAACGTAACTGCTGTGGATATAGACGATTCTGCACTTGAATATTGTAAGGAAAAATTTAACGCAATTACCATAAAAGAAGACCTGAGCAATACCGAATCGCTTGGCAGGATAATTAACGGGGCTGACCTGGTTGTTTCTGCCGTGCCGGGTTTTATGGGATATAAAACACTGGAGACAGCCATTCAAAAAGGGAAAGATGTGGTCGATATATCTTTTATGCCCGAGGATTTTACAGCATTGGATAAGCTGGCCAAAGAGAAAGATGTTACTGCGATAGCTGACTGTGGCGTGGCTCCGGGTATGCCCAATATAATCCTGGGATATTATAATCAAAACATGCAAATTGAGAAATTCGAATATATGGTGGGTGGCCTGCCCAAAGAGCGAAAATTTCCGTTTGAATACAAGGCTCCTTTTTCACCGGTGGATGTGCTGGAAGAGTACACGAGACCTGCCAGGGTGATGGAAAATGGTGAGATTGTCAGCAAACCGGCAATGAGCGAGGCTGAACTGGTTTATTTTGAAGATTTAGGGCACCTGGAAGCATTTAATACCGACGGACTGCGTTCCCTTTTAACCACCATGGGACATATCCCCCACATGAAAGAAAAAACGCTTCGTTACCCGGGGCACATTAGATTGATACAGGCGCTTAAAGAAGCCGGTTTTTTCAGTGAAAAGAAAATACAGGTGGGAGAATGCAGCATTAAACCTGTTGATTTTACCAGCAATCTGCTGATTAATGAATGGAAACTGGAGGAGAACGAAGAGGAATTTACCTTAATGAAAATTAATATCCAGGGCTCTGAAGGCGATCAGCCGAAAGATATAACTTATGAATTGCTGGATCGATATGACCCTGAAACAGGTCTTTCTTCAATGGCAAGAACCACCGGCTTTACAGCAACAGCAGCCGTCAATCTTCTTACCAGTAATATTTTTACACAGAAGGGCGTATTTCCTCCCGAACATATTGGCCGGGAGAATGAAAGCTATGAATTTCTTATGAATTATCTGAAAGAAAGAAATATTTTTTACAGAAGGAAATAAGGGTGAAAGAAGCTTCCATTCAGGAGAGTAAAAAATTATCGGGAAATTGAATTTTCATTAAAAATATTGAATTTTGTAACTCTTAATATTCCTGGATAATAAAATAATGTTGTTTTCAAACAACGTTTTATTTAAATTATGTAGTTTATAAACAACAGTAAGTTGTGGCGAGTATCAAAAAGAGTGAAAATTTAAAGGCAGCTTTCGAAAACTTACAGCGGTTTTTAACCCTGGGTTATATCGTTTCCTTTAACAATTATTAAAAATCGAATTTAATCCATCTGCGCTTTCAACATCTTCAAATATTTCTCTTCCATTTTTTTACTTGCTTTCTTAATTCCACAAAGATAATTCCCGGTTGGATAAAGCAGAATGGAACCAATGTATTTCGCATCAATTCTGTAAATTTCCTTGTCCCGCTCATCTTTTGGATAATCCTGTGTATCGAGAAATTTGTTCAGCATGGTTTGAACCTCATCTTTTTCTACAGGCGCCATGATGAACACCTGGAATTCTTCCCCGTTTTGTTCGTAATTGGCTACAAAAGCTGAGTGCAGGTAGCTGTAACCCAGAAAGTCATTGGCAATGTATTTTTCAGAATATTCGATTTTTCCTTCTGAGGGCAAAAGTTTCAGTTCTTCAGGAAGACCGGCTTCTACTTCCATCGATTCATCTATCTTTCGGGCGAGAGGTTCAAGCTTTTCATACAAAGGTTTTTCGTTGGTGGAGATTTGAATATAGTAAGAACCTTTGACGAAATAGAGTACACCCGGAGATTTGAATCCCTGCGCACCAATATCCAGAAATTCATATTCGGGATTTCTTTCCTGCGTATAAATTCCGAAGGCGTTGGTTGGAGTGCTGTGTCTAAAGGCATATACTTTAATTGTCTGACCTTTGTCGTTTGAATATTTGGCTGTGTGCAGGTCCCGAAAGTCATAGCTCAGGTAAGCATCGGCCGCGCCATTAATTAAATCCCAGAGATTTTCCGGTGTATATACCTGGTCTCCTACCTCTACTTTCCACCCTTCAACTTCAGGAAAGAGCGTTGTGGATCCATTAGAAAAACCATAAAGAGGCAATACCAAAGTAAGAAAGACAAACAGGGAGGTTTTATGAATTTTTTTTAGTCGTTTCATGAGTCTGATTTTAAATTTTAAAAAATAACCCTCCAAAGTTAATAAAATGCATCTGGTTTAAAGAGGCAAACGAATTAAACAAGAAAATCATCAGGCATTTTCGATAACCTGGTGATATCGCCAATTTTCTCGCTCAGGTTGAATCCTTTTTTACAATGAGCGGTACAGAAAGTACAATCTGTGCAGGGATTGTCCGTCACTTTGTATTCTGCCAGTGTCTCCTTTGCTTTTTTCATCTCCCTGTATCCGTAGGCATACATATAAGCCCTCATCATTTCGGGGATAGGTATGTTTTTTCGGCACGAGCTCACACAGGTTTCGCATCCATTGCAATATAAACCTTCTTCATTTCTTGCTGCGTACAGGAATTGTTCCTCTTCGGGAGTTAAGTTAAGATCCTCCATTACCGACATGTTTTCTTCCAGTTGTTCAAAATTGATGATGCCCGGAATGCTTGTATGTACGTTTTCGTTAAGCAGGGCCCACTTTAAGGCTGCTTTGTAATTCACCTTCTTATCAGTCTTTTTCTCCATTCTTCCGCCTGCCATGGTTTTCATGGCTACAATGCCGATTCCTTTGTCTGCTGCTTTTTTTATCACTTTAGTCATTTTATCTTTATGATCCTGCAGAAAATTATAGGAAGTGAGAATGACTTCATATACGCCGCTTTCAATAGCTGCTTCAATGGCCTCGGGCTCATTTTTGTGGGTAGAAAACCCCACGTATCTTGTTTTACCCTGCTTCTTCGCTTCCAGAACCGCCTCATGCATGGGCTTGAAAAGAGCAGCCTGACGGGAGGATACGCTGTGAACGTAGAGGATGTCTACATAATCCATCTTTAAACGCTCCAGGCTTTTATCCAGCTTTTTCAGAAAAGCTTCTTTGGTTGAGCCCGGCAGAAAATGTCCTGTTTCGCGATCTTTTTCTTCCGGGGGTACCTTGGTGGCAATTGTGAAGGAATCTCTGGGATAATCTTTTAATACTTCCCCAAGCATTTTTTCATTATTTCCTCCCTGGTAAACATGGGCCGTGTCAAAGTGCTTAACACCAGCGTCTAAAGCTGCTTTTACCAGGTTGGGGTTGTCTGCCCGCATCACTCCAAAACTGACAACAGGCACTATAATATCAGTATTTCCCAGTTTTCGGGTGACAATGGTTCTGTTGTTTTTTTTCTGATAAGATTGGTAAGAAGTAGTATCTGCGAAAATTTTGGTGCCCAACATTGCCCCGGCAGTGCCCAGCAAAGATGTTTTAAGGAATAATCTTCTGTTTACAGGATTTTTAGCCATATCGGTAATTTTGAAATTTGAAATTACAATTTATTAATTTTTAAGGAAATAAAAAAGACTTTATAATCTTATTTTTTTTATTAAGCATAAATTTTTAAAAAATTAATGGATGACTCTGAAATTTTTATATTTTAGATTCAGAGATTAAAAAAACCTATGACCATCAGAAATATTCAACATTTAAAATATTTTCTTTCTGTTTTATTAACTGTATTGAGTTTTTCTTTGGTTCATTCACAAAATATTTCCGTTAAATCTTTTCGTGAGTTACCTGGCGATATGGATGCCCGGATTAATTATCCTGTGACAGACCAAAACGGAGAAAACTGTGCCCTTATTAAAGTGGTTACCAAACTGGATGGATTTGTATGGGAAGGGGGAATGCTTGGAATTACTAAAGTGGAGAAGAAAACAGGGGAATATTGGGTTTACCTGCCTAGAGGGTCTAAGAAAATTTCAATCAAACACGATCAGCTGGGGATTCTGCGTAATTACCAGTTTCCTGTGGCTATTAAAAAGGCAACTGTTTATGAAATGAAACTCACTACTGCGGATGTGGAAACTGTGGTGAAACCTAAAAAAATCCGCTCTGCTTATTTGGTTATTAATTCCAGCCCGGACAGTGCCGATGTTTATATTGATGACAAATACCAGGGGAAAACCCCTTTCAGAAGAAAGGTGGAAAGCGGGGAGCACACCTATCGTCTTGAAAAGAATTTGTATTACACCAAAGCCGGTAAGTTTGAAATTATGGCTGATGAAGGTCGAAAGGAAATGCAAATAAACCTGGACCTAAATCACGGAAGCTTGAAAATTACCAGTAAACCCGAAGATGGAATGAAAATTTTTCTTGATGGCAGATATACAGGAAAAAAAACTCCCGGAACCATAGAAAAATTAGAAAGCGGAAGTCACCAGATAACTCTGAAAAGTCAATGGTTTCAGCCTCAAAGTAAATTAGTGAATATTGAGGACAATCGATTAGCCGAGGTAGATTTTAATATGGAACCTCTTTACGGTGAAGTAACTTTGAAAACAAACCCTCCGGCCAATATCTTCATTGATGGGGAAAAGGTTGGTTTTGAAAACTACCGGGGAAGACTTAAGGAAGGAATTCATTCGTTCAAAGCAGAAAAGAAAAAATATCATTCCTTTATTACCGAGAGGAAAATATTGACCGGACAACATTATACTGTCGAGCTGAATTTGAAACCCAAACTGGGGCAGCTCGATATTACTTCTAAGCCTTATGGTGCAGAAATCACCCTGAATGGAAAAGATTACGGAAAAACACCCCGGATGATCCATGATTTGTTGGTCGG
>CAZWHH010000234.1:0-4808 GCA_964633615.1 uncultured Bacteroidales bacterium
GCACCAAATTGCTCTTCTCTTTTCATGTAATCTTTTGATGTCATTTTAGCCATAGACCTTATATTTAAATAATTAATAATTTAGATTTTTCGTGGCACAATCTTAATCAAATCTTTTTTGATTTTCAAGATAAAAGCGATTATTTTTATCAAACGGAAATCTTTTTTATAACATATTGTTTGAATAAGTGGGAGGCAGGTGTAAACTTTATTAGTTTTGTTTTGTATTATAATTCGAAGAAACTGTTTTGATTTTTCTTACTTTAATAAAATAGTTTAGGTTAAACCTGATACCCATCCGATTTCTATAAATTTTGTAAATTAAAATACAAAATTTATAGAAATCGTAGTCGGGATAGGCATTTGAAACCCCGCCCTAAAGGACGGGGCTAGTAAAATAAAATCTTCAAAATTTGGTAAAGAAAAATTTTTAAATAAAATCAAAACAGTTTCTAAAAGATATCAATAAAGTAAATAAAAAATAAAATCATGCATAGAAATGTACATCCATTGATCACAAAGCGATACAGTCCTGTTTTGTTTTCAGATAATGAAGTCAGAGAAGAAGATTTGATAAGACTTTTTGAAGCCGCCCGTTGGGCTCCTTCGAGTTTTAATGACCAACCCTGGAATTTTATATACGGAATGAAAGGGAAGGATCAGGTTTATCAAGAACTTTTTAATTGTTTGTTAGATGTCAATAAAAAATGGGCTAAAAATGCACCGGTTTTAATCCTGAGTGTTGCCAGTCTTATCTCACCCACCACTCAGAAAGAAAATCCTTATGCCCTGCATGATACAGGGATGGCAGTAGCTAATTTGTTACTACAGGCAACAGAAATGGATTTATATGCTCATCAAATGGGTGGATATTCCAAATCAAAAGCCAGGGGACTTATGAGTATATCAGATAATTATAAGCCAGTAGCTATGATTGCTTTGGGATACAGGGGTAAACCGGGTAATTTTTCTGCCACTTTGGAAGAGAGAGAGAATAAGCAAAGAACGAGAAATTCTCTGGATAGTTTTATTTTTAACGACAAATTTCGAAGATAAAGATTTCTTTCCAGGCTTAAAATATTTATTTTTGTCAAAAACAAAGATATGATTCAAAGGATTCAGTCGTTATATTTATTTATTGCATTTCTTCTGATGGGGTCACTTTTCTTTTTGCCTTTAGCTATAGTGTCAACAGAGAGTGATCTTTATACAGTTATGTTCGATGGCTTTTATAAATCTTATTCAGAGACTGTTTTTATTCAAACCATTCCGCTGATTATTCTTCTTGTAGTGATTGTTGCCCTCAGTTTTGTTTCAATCTTCCTTTATAAAAAGCGGATTATACAAATGAGGCTAAACTTCATCAACATAATTTTGATGTTAGGTTATGCCGGACTTTTATTTTTTTATATCACCAGTTTTGCCAACGGGAAATTCACAGAGGAGATTACCTCAGAGACTATACATTATAAAATATATGCTGCATTTCCCTTTGTATCGGCAGTGATTACTTACCTGGCCATTCGGGCCATAGGAAAAGATGAAGCACTGGTGCGGTCAATAGACCGGATAAGGTGATTCAAAAAAGCAAGGGCAGAATCTATTTTTGGGTTAAAAATACTCAGAATGATATTCAGCTTTTAATGAAAGCATCTTAAGACAAGCGCACAATTAAAAAACTTCCATGTCTTCGGGATCTGTTATTTTTTCGCAGTAGTGACATTTCAATGCCACTTTTTCACTGTCTTTTGGTCTCACGTAAAAATAGGTATTTACATTATCATTATTTGTAATACACTTGGGATTTCCACACTTGGCAATTCCTTTGATTTCATTGGGGACCTGAACATCTTTTTTGTCTGTTACTTTAAAGTCGTGAATGATATTCAGTTTGGCATGTGGAGCAATTAAAGCTATTTTATTGATGTCTTTATCTTTGAAATAAACTTCTGACAATTTAATAATGGCTTTATGTCCCAGTTTTTTACTTTCAAGGTTTGTACCGAATGTAATCTGATTTTTAATACTATCCAGTCCGAGAATAGATATAACCTTGAATAAGTGGTTTGCAGGTATATGGTCAATTACCGTACCATTTTCAATAGCACTAACGAGTAATTTCTTTTTTTGATCTGACATATCTTAAATAATTTATTTAATTCCTAAAATAGAAGTAATAATAGCCATTCGTGTATATACTCCATTGAGAGCCTGTGTGAAATAGTATGATTTTACATTTTCGTCAACATCTTCGTGAATTTCATTCACACGTGGCAGTGGGTGAAGAATTTTCATATTTTCTTTTGTTCCTTCCAGCATATTATTTCTGAGCACATAGGCGTTTTTTGTTTTTTCGTATTCCATTGGATCGGAAAAACGTTCACGCTGTATGCGAGTCATATAGATAATATCTGCCTGATTGATATTGTCGGTAATGTCGATATGTTCTTTATACCCCAGATTTTTATCCTTGAGATACATTTTATATTCTTCAGGTAATTTAAGTTCTTCGGGCGATATAAAATTAAAAGTTGTATTAAAGTTCGACATGGCCATCAAAAGAGAGTGGACCGTTCTTCCATATTTAAGATCACCTATCAGAAATACATTAAGATTCTCCAGGGAGCCCTGTGTTTTTCTGATGGAATACAAGTCTAAAAGAGTTTGGGTTGGATGCTGGTTTGATCCATCGCCGGCATTAATAACAGGTACATCAGCAACCTCACTGGCAAAGCGGGCGCTTCCATCCAGGGGATGTCTCATTATAATTAAATCGCAATAATTATTTACAGTTTTTATGGTGTCTTTAAGAGATTCTCCTTTTTGGACACTTGAGCTGTCTTTGCTGGCAAAGCCTATCACTCTGCCATTTAAACGATTTACGGCACTTTCAAAACTTAACCGGGTGCGGGTTGAGGGTTCGAAGAAAAGGGTGCCTATTACTTTATTTTCCAATAAACTTTGGTTGGGATTTTTTTCAAATTCTTCTGCCAAATCCAACACTTTGGTTATGTCTTCCTTGCAGTAGTCGTTAATTGAAATCAGACTTTTGTTTTTCATTTATAACTTTTTTAGTTTTTGTCTATAAAAATAGTTACAGATAATTAATTAATCCAATATTACACAGAAATTTTAATAACAATTTATTAAGATTTTCTTAATTCGTGATATCATATATTTTTAAGTTCTTTATTGACTTAAATCGAATGAGTATATTTTCAGCCATTGATATTCTTACATGGAATTTGAACACACAATTTTCTTTGAAACTTTTATTAAACGGTTCAATATTTAATTCATGCAACAATTTCATCACGTCATTCATAGACGGGTATTCGAATTCTATTTGATAAGTTCGGTTAATTGTTTTCTTTATTATTCGGGCATTTTTTAATGCCTCTTCCGCTGCAGTCTTATAGGCTCTTATTAATCCACTGGTTCCCAGTTTAGTGCCTCCGAAATACCGGATAACTATCACAATGATGTTTGTTACGTTATATGACTGAATTTGTCCGAATATAGGTTTTCCTGCTGTAGAAGAAGGCTCACCGTCATCGTTCACACGATATTTGGGATGACGGGTCCCTATCTGGTAAGCGTAACAGTGGTGACGGGCATCGTGGTATTGATTTTTAATTTCCTGAAGTTTTTCTTTGATCTCATCTTCCGTTTTAACAGGCATTGCCCAGGCAATAAATTTACTGCCTCTTTCTTTATATTCTCCTTTGGATGTTCCGCTTACCGTATAAAATTCATCTTCTTTCATATCCTGATGTTTATATAGCGCTTGATAAGATATAAATTGCAATAAAAGAGAGTACGACTCCAATCCAGTTGACAAAAGTTAATTTTTCCTTAAATGCCAGCAAACCAACCAAAACTGACAATCCAACAATTCCGATGTTATTGATTCCAAAAACCACAGACCCGTCAATGGGTATTCCACCTTCTGTTTTTTGATTCAGGGCAAGGATCAGAAAATAGATCGAACCATAATTGCCGATACCGAGTAAAGCTCCCCATAAAATAGTTTTGGGAATAATTAATGATTTAAAGTTATTTTTCCTGATCAGGTTGACTGACAAACCCACGATGGCAGCAATAGAAAAGAGGACTGCCGAGAAGAGTGTAGAGCTCCCATTGTCGATGTATTTATACTGCGCCAGTTTAATAATTGAATCGATTACCCCCATCCCGAAAAATATGGTAACCGGGAAGATTAAATTTCTGATATCGAAGTCGATATTCCTTTTTCTGTAGATTGTCAGAAATACTGCAATCAGGGCCAGGATGATTCCAACTGCTTTTAGATTCGTTAATACATCGAAAGGGTCATA
Organism: uncultured Bacteroidales bacterium; assembly: GCA_964633615.1. GTDB lineage: Bacteria > Bacteroidota > Bacteroidia > Bacteroidales > UBA12077 > JAGXLC01. The sequence goes on from CAZWHH010000234.1 coordinate 4,337, forward strand.
TAAAATAGAGAAGGACATAGGTATGATTACCGACATTTTACTTGCAACCGTGGTAATAGCAATTCCTACTTTCTGTGAAGATTTTCCAATGAGGATAAAACTGATAATAAAAAGAACTCCGATGATTACAGCATAGGGGAACCATTGATTTTCATACAGGGGGAAAATAGATGAGTCATACCGGCTGATTGAAAATCCCAGGATGGATGCAATGATATAGTTGATGAGAATGGCATCAAATGTTTTTATCTTGTATTTTTCAAGGATTTTAAATATGACAAAGAGGGAGGAAGAGGAGATTATGCTGAGAATTAGAAATACCATAGTGGTCTATTTTTGATCAGCAAAAGTAAGATCAAAGTTTATAAAAAAAAACAGGTTCTTTTGCAGTAGAACCTGTTTTGCAGCATGAAAAACTAAATCATTATATTTTGAGTTTTTTTTCAATATTCTTTATGGTTTGTTTAAAACG
>CAZWHH010000235.1:0-4790 GCA_964633615.1 uncultured Bacteroidales bacterium
AAGGTTTTTAATTTAATTGAAGCTTACAGAAAAAGAGGGCATTTATTTACTAAAACCAATCCGGTCAGAACACGAAGAAAATATACCCCAACTCTGGCAATAGAGAATTATGGATTAACAGAAGAGGACCTTAACAAAACTTTTCAAGGCGGAAAAAACATAGGGATTGGAACTGCTCCCCTGAAAGACATTATAAACCATCTGGAAGAAACCTATTGCCGCTCTATTGGAGCTGAATACATGTTTATCAGAGATCCGGAAAAGACCGATTGGCTGCAGGAAAAGATGGAACCTGCCAGAAACAAACCTTCCTACCGAAAGGAAGAAAAGATGCATATTTATTCATATCTTAAGTATGCAGTAGGTTTTGAGAATTTTATACATCGCAAATTCATTGGACAAAAAAGGTTTTCGCTTGAAGGAGCAGAATCCTTAATACCTGCGTTAGATGCAGTTATTGAAAAGGGGGCTGAGCTGGGAATTAAAGAATTCATCATTGGAATGTCTCACCGGGGACGACTCAACGTGCTGGCAAACATTTTAAAAAAACCCACAGAGCAAATTTTTGCTGAATTTACAGGAGAAGAATACGATGAGAGCATAGCACTAGGGGATGTAAAATATCATCTTGGCTACGGCAATAAAATTAAAACAGATAACGGATTCAAAGTACAACTAAACCTGGTGCCAAACCCTTCTCACCTGGAGGCAGTCAATCCGATAGTTGAAGGAATCTCAAAAACAAAAATAAATCACAAATACAACCACAATTATAAAAGTCTTGCTCCCATTATTATTCACGGTGATGCAGCAATAGCGGGTCAGGGTATTGTTTATGAAACCATTCAGATGTCTCAGTTACACGGTTATAAAACAGGAGGTAGCATTCATCTTGTGATCAATAACCAGGTAGGGTTTACAACCAATTACCTGGATGCCCGTTCAAGCACATACTGCACAGATGTCGCCAAAGTTATTAAGGCCCCCATTTTTCATGTTAATGGAGATGATGTGGAAGCTTTAATCTATGTGATTCAATTGGCTATGGAATATCGGCAGAAATTCCATACAGATGTATTCATTGATCTGCTATGCTATAGAAAGTACGGACATAATGAAGGTGATGAACCAAGATTTACTCAACCCCTTTTATACAAAGCAATAAGCAAACACCCAAATCCACGGGATATATACGGACAAACCCTAATAGATGAAAATATTATTACGAAGGAGGATATTAAAAAAGAAGAAAAAGATTATAACGACTGGCTTGAGGATAAGCTGAAAGAAGGAAAGGAAATTAAGAAAGTGCATATTAAACAATTCCTTATTGAAGACTGGAATAAATACAAACATCCTGAAAAAAAGGATATCAAAACTACACCGAAGACAGGAGTGAAAAAGGATAAACTAAAAAAGATAGCAAACAAAATAAACACTTTACCCGGGGATAAAAAGTTTTTCAAGAAAATCCACAAATTGGTAGAAGACCGAAAAAAGATGATTGAGGAGGATAATCTTGACTGGGGTATGGCTGAATTATTAGCCTATGGAACATTACTGGAAGAAGGCTATCCAGTAAGGATCAGCGGACAGGATTCAGAACGGGGAACTTTCTCACACCGGCACTCTGCTTTTACACTGGAAGATACAGATAAAAAATATTTCCCTTTAAAGCACCTGAGTGAAAACCAGCAAGAGTTTCATATTTATAATTCTCCCCTCTCTGAATATGGGGTATTGGGTTTTGAATACGGTTATTCATTAGGCACACCCGGCGGACTAAACATCTGGGAAGCACAATTTGGTGATTTCAACAATGCTGCACAACCCATTATTGATCAATACATTAGTTCCGCAGAAGATAAATGGGGTTTGATGAATGGAATTACCCTTTTTCTGCCACATGGTTACGAGGGTCAGGGACCGGAGCATTCAAGTGCACGAATGGAAAGATTTCTTACTTTATGTGCCAATTATAACATGCAAATTGTAAATTGCACGACACCAGCCAACTTCTTTCATGTATTGCGGCGACAAATGTACAGGGATTTCAGAATTCCACTTATTATTTTTACACCCAAAAGTTTGCTCAGACATAAAGAGGCCACCTCGTCCCTCGGGGAATTGTCGGATAATCAATTTCAGGAAGTAATAGATGATGATCAGGTGGATGTAGAAGAAGTGAGAAGGGTTGTTTTTTGTTCAGGTAAAATTTACTATGATTTACTTGAGAGGAAGAAACATTTTAATGCCAGGGACATTGCCTTAATTAGAATTGAGCAGTTATATCCTTTCCCGGCTGACCAAATCAATAAAATCATTTCAAAATATAAAAATACCATCAGATGGTTATGGGTACAGGAAGAACCTGAAAATATGGGACCATGGAATTATATACGAGATAGATTCCAGGGCATAACCTTACAGGCTGTTACCAGGCCACCAAGCGGCAGCACGGCAGTTGGACTGCATAAACTCCATCAAATTGAACAAAATGAGATCATCGGAAAAGTATTCAGGAAATGTACCTGTGAACTAAACAATAAATACTGCAGCCTGGAGTGTGAAGTAGGCAGCCATCGTAAAGAGATTCAACAAAAAAAATATATCAAATCCTAAAACAAATTTATAAAATGATTGACATAAAAATTCCCAGTCCGGGAGAATCAATTACAGAAGTAGAAATCGCCAATTGGCTGGTTTCAAATGGAGATTATGTTGAAAAAGACCAGGATATTGCAGAAATAGAATCCGATAAAGCAACTCTTCCCCTTGTAGCAGAGGAAAGTGGAGTTATTGAAATAATAGCCTCGGAAGGGGATACACTAAAGGTAGGTGACATTGCCTGTAAAATTGATACAGAGGCAAAGCCTTCCAAACAAGAAGGAAAACCAAAGAAAAAGAAAGAATCTGAAGAATCAACTCAAAAAGAAGAAAAAACCAAAAATGAAGAAAAATCTGAGGAGATAGAAGAACAGAATAAGACGAAGGAAAAATCTAAGGAAAAGGCAACAAGTCAGAAAAGCAGTGAAAATGTAAAAGTGTCTCCGGTAGCTCAAAAAATGATGGAAGACTACGATTTATCAATTGAAGATGTGTTAAATGGCTTGCAAAGAATAACGCGCAAAGACGTTGAAAAAGCGAGGGAAGGATTAAGCAGTAAGGAAGATATTGATCAGGAAGGCATCAAAGAAGGAATTAAGAAAGAAACCTCAAGGGAAAGTGAAAGAAAAAAAATGAGCCGGTTCAGAAAGAAGCTAAGTGAGCGCCTTGTTTCTGTTAAGAATGAGACAGCTATGCTCACAACTTTCAATGAGATAGATATGTCTTCAGTAATAGAGCTGCGCAAAAAATACCAAAAAGAGTTCCAGGAAAAATATCAAACAAAACTTGGTTTTATGTCATTCTTTACTAAAGCCGTAACCCTGGCACTTCAAAAATACCCGGATGTTAATTCATACATTGAAAACAATGAAATTGTACACCCGAAATACAACGACATAGGTATTGCAGTACAAACTGACAAAGGCCTAATGGTACCTGTAATAAGAAATGCAGAAAGCATGACATTGGCAGAGATTGAACATTCAATAAAAGAATTAGCAACAAAAGCCAGGAACAAAAAGCTCTCTATTGATGAAATGCAGGGAGGAACGTTTTCTATTACCAATGGAGGAGTCTTTGGATCACTGCTCTCCACTCCCATTTTGAATCCTCCTCAGGCCGGTATTTTAGGTATGCATAATATTCAGGAAAGACCAGTAGCAATAAACGGGAAAGTAGAAATAAGACCTATGATGTATATAGCACTTTCCTACGATCACAGAATTATTGACGGCAGGGATTCTGTTGGGTTTTTGGTGGCAATTAAAGAAATGATAGAAGCACCCCATAAAATGTTACTGGGTGGAAAAAGTTCCGGCAAGTTGCTACTGGATTTATAATACAAAATAAAATCCCGGAATACCTATTAAGTCCGGGATTTAAATTAAATATATTATTAACGTTTTACAATAAAACATCAAACTCTAACTCCAATCAGAATAATATCATCCAGTTGCTCATGGTCACCCTTCCAATCATCAATTGTCCTTTCAAGAATTGCTTTTTGTTCTTCCATTGATTTTGGTTGAATATCAGTCAATAATTTCTTCATTCGTCTTGTTTTAAACTTTTCCCCGGTTTCGCCTCCAAATTGATCCTGATAGCCATCTGAAAAGACGTAGAAAGTATCCCCCTTCTGAATATCAATCACATGATTTGTAAACTCAGGTTTCTCTTTGACATAAATACCAATAGGCATCCTGTCAGCTTTGTATTGAATCAATTCTCCATTTCTAAATAAAAACAATGGATTGTAGGCTCCTGAGAACTGTAATTTCATATTTTTCAAATCAACCATGGCCAGGGCAATATCCATCCCATCTTTTGTTTCACCCTCCTCCCCTTTTTGTCGTAATGTTCTTTTCACCTCTTCTCTGAGTTCGGTTAAGATCTCATTGGCCTGTGTTACCGGGTGTTTGTTTACAATTTCATTCAACAGTGAAACCCCCAGCATACTCATAAATGCACCAGGAACTCCATGCCCCGTACAATCGGCAGCAATAATAATTAACAGATCATTTTTTTTGTTTATCCAGTAAAAATCACCACTCACAATATCTCTTGGCCTGTATAAAATGAAATGTTCGGGTAGTATCTTTTCTGTATACTCGTCATCAGGCAACACGGCATTTTGAATTTTACTGGCATATTCAATGCTATCTGTAATATCCCTGTTTTTCTTA
>CAZWHH010000236.1:0-4782 GCA_964633615.1 uncultured Bacteroidales bacterium
ATAACTCACTGGATGAAAAAACAATCAATAATTTAGTGGATCATATTATTGATTCACAATTGAAGGATGGACAATTTGAAAATGTAGATATTACTTTAAGAGATATTACTATTATTAAAGGTATTTTCAAGAAGAAATTACAGAATTTCTATCATGCAAGAATTAAATATCCGGAGCAAGACTAAGTTTTATCAGGAAGTTTGTTTCAAAAAAAACTCCGGACAAAAATCCGGAGTTTTTTATTTATTTAAAGGCTGTTTATTTTGAAATTCTATTCAATTGAAGCCTGAACTCTGAGCCAGCCAAAGAGTATAAGGAAAAGACCTGCTATACCCAATATGGAGGAAATAATATTACCTCCTATAGGCAGCACTCCGCTGAAAAGACTTGCAGCAGCCGCAATAACCAGGGCTATGACAAGCAAGTTAATTCCGCTTTTCCCGGCTTCATTAAAGGTATTCGATTTTTTTAACTTTAGGAATCCAAGGAGTTCTATTATGAATGTAGCAATAAAAATGAGTGATACGATCATTTCAAAAGTTCCTGCTTTACCTATGCCACTGAGATCTCCGCTTGCCAATCCTTTCAGTCCGGAACCCATACTAACTAATGATGCAACAAAATCTAAAACTGTTGCTGCTAAACCAATATAAACTGCAACAGATATCAATTGTACAGCTTTTTGTCCCACTTCATCAAGTGTGGAGCGAAACTGTTTCAATCCTATGATAAGTAGTATGAGGCCGATCAGTCCTGCTACAGCAGCACCCCAGCCTCTGCTCGCTTCATTTCCAAGCTGTAATAACATTCCTACTAATATCAGAGATATAGAAGTGATGGCAACTTTATTTTCTCCTAAAATACCTTTTTGAATATTTCTCCATCCGGTAATAACCATAATTAATACCACCAGACTAAAGATTGTACCGATTACCCCTCCTATTGCCGGGATAATCCTGAATATTCCCCCAACCAGCGCGATAATCATTGATATTAACAGCAAGTTTGCACCTTTGGATCCAATTTCACCAATGGTGTTTGAACTTTTTAGTTTGCTGTACCCAATAAGCTGAAAAACAAAAGCTACAATTAATCCTATTGTTGCGATGATTCCAACTATGGGTATTAACCCTATCAGTGCACTAATAGCACCAATAATTGCTGCTATATAAACTAATTGAATTGCATTTTTGCCTTGTTCATCCAACATTTCTTTTATGTTTTTCAAGCCTAAAAGAAAGATGACAAAGCCGATTAAGACTAGTACTTCAGAAGCCCATCCTTTACCAATACTGTTAAAAGCTGTTAAAAGGGCTCCAGCTAAAACCATCGAACTTGCTTTAATACCATTTTTTTCCATAAATAAATAAATTTTAGGTTATTAATTGATATTAAATTTATAGAAAAAAAGTATTAGTTGTTTAGGTTTTTACTAACACGTTTTGAACAATTTTATAAAAGAAACAAAAGGAAGGATTAATGTGGCTTTCTATTATATAAATCTCATTTTTAGCAAAAAGAAACTGATAAAGGTTAGAATCTCATATCTATTACTTCTGTTTCGGGGTGTTCTTTTTTGTTGAAAATGAAAGTGGAGTCAGGAATGGTTTTGTTTGTTTCCATCTCTTCGATGAAAATGATAAACCTTGATCCATCCTTTGCATATATCTTTGCTGAATGGATATCATATTCACTGGTTGCTCTTAAAGTAATCCGGCTATAATCCTTTTCAAGATCCTTTGGGTATAGATCCACCAAATACAAATATTTATTATCCATTTGCTTTTCCTGCAAAAATCTGTATTTGAAATCTTTTTTATAGAGATTAAATATTTTATTGGGATGGTTGAAGATATCCTGATTGTCTGCACCTTGTTCCGGTTCAGAAACATATACTTCCTGAACGGATGGTTTATAATTCCACATGGTTTCTCCATTGTAGAAGACGGTTGATTTAGGCAGTTCCAATAAATACTTTTCTCCCTTGCTTAAAAATGTTCCATTAATTGTTTGCTTTGAATTTGACTGCAAGTTTTTATAATCAATTGAAAATTCAGCTTTGAGGGTGCTGTAAGAATTTTTCTTCTCAGAGATTTTATCCAGGATCTCTTCAGCTTTTGGGTCTTGTTGTGCTATGGATGGTACTGCAAGTATTATCAGCAAAAAGGGAAGTAGAGATTTCATATTATTTTGTTTATTTTTTATTTAGATCATTCAAATATTGTTCCAGTGTGTATTCATCCTGAAATAAAACCTGGCGGGCTTTACTTCCTTCGTGCGGACCCACCACGTTTGCCGCTTCCAGTTGATCCATTATTCTACCGGCGCGGTTATAACCAATGGCGAATTTTCTTTGGATCAGAGAAGTTGATCCTTGCTGATGTCTGGTGACCAACCGAGCTGCTTCTTCGAATAATTCATCCGACTTGTCAAAACTTCCCGCTTCTCCATTCATACCTGTTTCATCTTCGTATTCCGGTAACTCATAAGGTTCAGGAAATCCCTGCTGATTACTGATAAAGTCAGTTAATTTTTCCAGTTCATCGGTATCGATAAAAGCACATTGGAGCCGGGTCAGATCACTGCCTGTTGATATAAGCATATCGCCTCTTCCTATGAGTTGATTGGCTCCTGTGCTGTCAAGTATTGTTCTTGAATCAACCATTGCGGTGACTCTGAAAGCGATTCTTGCAGGGAAATTGGCTTTTATTACACCTGTGATAATATTGGTGGTGGGCCTTTGGGTAGCAATAATCAGATGAATGCCAATGGCCCTTGCTAGCTGGGCCAGCCTGGCTATAGGTCCTTCAATATCTTTACCGGCAGTCATTATCAGGTCGGCAAATTCATCAATAATCAATACAATATAAGGAAGGTAACGGTGCCCTTTTTCAGGATTTAAACGTTTTTTAATGAACTTTTTATTGTACTCTTTTATGTTTCTTACATGAGCTGCTTTTAACAGGTTGTATCTTTCATCCATTTCAACACATAAAGAGTTGAGCGTTTTAATGATATCTTTATTATCCGTGATAATTGGCTCTTCCACATCGGGGAGTTTTGCCAGGTAATGGTTTTTAATCTTTGAATAGAGGGTGAGTTCTACCTTTTTGGGGTCTACCATCACAAATTTTAATTGAGCCGGATGTTTCTTATATAAAAGGGAAGTGATGATGGCATTCAGCCCGACCGATTTACCTTGTCCTGTAGCTCCGGCAATAAGCAAGTGAGGGAGTTTACCCAGGTCGATTACATACGATTCATTGGAAATAGTCTTCCCAAGTCCTATAGGTAATTCATACTGAGCCTCTGAGAAATTTTTTGAGGTCAGGATGGAACGCATACTAACAATTTCTTTGTTTTCATTGGGTACTTCAATACCAATGGTTCCGCGGCCCGGTATCGGTGCAATGATTCGGATTCCTAATGCCGCCAGACTTAGTGCTATGTCATCTTCAAGATTTTTGATTTTGGAAATTCTGATGCCGGGGGCCGGAACAATTTCATAGAGCGTGATGGTCGGGCCTACAGTCGCTTTGATCTGATCAATCTGTATTTTATAATTGCCTAAGGTTTCAACAATCTTGTTTTTATTTCTGATGATTTCCTCTTTGTTTATCTGGGTGTCTTTGTCATCATCATATTCCTCCAGGAGTTCTACGGGAGGCATTTCAAAATGACTTAACTCCAGGGTGGGGTCATAATCAGGAATCGTTTGAGTATTTTTATAATCTGTGCCATTATCGGCCTCGGATTTTTCAATGGTTAGTTTTATATCCTCTTTTTCTTCTGTTTTTTCCCGTGGAGTTTCTGAGGTTTTAGTTGCTTCATTCCCGTCAGTTGTTTTTGTATCTTCACTATTTTCTTTCTTTATGTTATTTACGAAAGAGAATCCCTCATTATCCTCTTCTTCTGAAGCAGGTTCTTCATTTGATTCATCCTTTTGAAAATTCCAGGAGAACAGATTTTTTATGAATTGTATAGAAAATACTTTTTCTAATTCCGATCTTATTTGCGATAATGATTTCTTCGTAACTGACAGTATATAAGCAAACAAGAGTATGATGTATAAAAAGGCAGTTCCTGTTTTACCTATTAATGAATTGAACCAGTCGGAAATATACAGGCCATGACTTCCCCCCAATCCGTTTACTAAATATCCATCCATGCTGCCGGTAAGAAAACCAAGGAAAAGTGATAAGAGGATCATGCCTGTGATTGCATAAATGATTGTTTTTTTAACCGGAAGCAGGCGTATATTAAAAAGTTTAAAAGCAACAACAATAAGAATAAAAGGAAATGCAAAAGCTGAAACTCCAAACCATTTAGCAATAAAGAGATTTGATAACCTGGCTCCCAGTTTTCCCGCCCAGTTTTCAACGATAATGGACGAATTAGACATCACCTGTCCCCATTCAAAACTTTGATCCGATTTCCAGGTAAAGAAAAATGAAACAAACGAGAGGATCAGATATATAGCGAAGAAAAAGAAAAAGAGACCGGTCAGAAATTTAACGCGATCATCCCTGATATTCCTTTTTTTATTTTGCTTTTTGGGTTCTTTGTTCATTTGAATATATTTTTTTGATCAAATGGTACTTTGTGAAACGCCTGAAAAGAATCACTTATTGCTAATAAATACAGTGCCTGTTTTATTTATTTTTTACCAAACAGGAGCAAACGTGAGAAAACATTTTATTGAATTTATCATTTTATTTATACTTTCTTTAAAGCCTGCTATCTGCAAAATAAAACAAAATATCCGATAAAAGAAAAGATGAA
>CAZWHH010000237.1:0-4755 GCA_964633615.1 uncultured Bacteroidales bacterium
CGCTTAAAAAGCTTTCAGTTAACAATTTAAGCAATTTAACTCCTCATCCGGTTTATGTCTTTGTAAATTATTCCCATCCTCCGCTTTTATCAAGAATTAATCATTTAAAATCATGATTCAATGAAACCCCCATCTGCAACATGCAGACAAAAGGCAGTTTATAAAGCATGAGGGTTACATGGCAGAAGAAACAAAAAATACAGACTTTGGAAGGTATAAGTTTTAGAATGTCAAACTAATAATTAATTTTACACTAATGAATACTGAAATCATTACCATTGGAGATGAAATTTTGATTGGGCAGATTATTGATACCAATTCGTATTGGATGGCCCAGTATTTAAGTGAAAATGGTTTTCAGGTGAACAGGATTGCTTCATTACCAGACAAACTTACCGTCCTGGAAGATGCCTTCTCACGGGTTACTGAACGGGCAGATATTGTTTTTGTAACAGGAGGCTTAGGACCCACAAAAGACGATGTTACCCGGGAGTTTATTTCCCGCTTTTTTGATACAAAATGGTCAGTCAGCTCAAAGGTTCTCCAACGCATCAAGGCCTTTTTGGAAGAGAGGGGATATTCAATGAATGATGCGAATCATGCGCAGGCAGAAATCCCCGAGAATTCCAGTGTTTTTATCAATCAGGTTGGAACCGCACCTGGCTTATGGCTCAAAAAAGGAAACACACACTTTATTTTTATGCCGGGGGTTCAGTTTGAAATGTTAAGATTATTAAAACATCAGATCATTCCAGTACTTAAAGAACGGTTTATAAAAAATGTCTACATAAGTAAGAATATTAATACACAAGGTATACCGGAAGCCTACTTGTCGGAAAAATTGAAGAAATGGCAGGAGAATCTGCCCGATTGTCTGGGAGTGGCCTATTTACCAAGCCCGGAATTTGTTAAAATACGGCTGAGTGGGTGGAATAATGATGAAAAGTATTTAAATCATGAGATTGAGAAAGCCATTGAAAACGTAAAAAAGATTATCCCTGACTTCTTTGTCTCCGTGGGAAATGATCCACTTGAAAAGACACTGGGAGAATTACTGGTAAAACATCACCTGACGGTTTCAACAGCAGAAAGCTGCACAGGGGGATTTATTGCCCATAAAATCACTTCTGTGCCAGGCAGTTCAGGATACTTTAAAGGGTCAATCGTTGCTTATTCAAATGAGATAAAAACCGGGTTGTTAAATATTGAGCCTGAAATCCTGGAAAAGCATGGAGCCGTGAGTGAAGAAACCGTCAGAAAAATGGCTGAACATTCACTGCAAATTCATAATACGGATTACTCAATAGCTGTATCAGGAATAGCGGGCCCAAGCGGAGAGACCCTGGATAAACCAGTCGGTACCACATGGATTGCCGTGGGAAGTCAAAGAAAAATTTTTGCAAAAAAATTTTTGCTGGGGACTGTCAGAGAGATTAATATTCGCAAAGCCGCTTCCCGGGCATTGAATATACTTCGGGAACTTGTCGTTGATGAGTATGAGAAAAAATGAATTTTTTTATAAATATTCTTGATAATTTAAATAAAAATAAGTTACTTTGCGACTCGTTTTTAATGGATAAAAAATTAAAAAAATGTCAAGAATTTGTCAAATAACCGGAAAAAGAGGACTTGTAGGGAATAATGTTTCACACTCGAACAAAAGGACGAAGAGAACATTTTATCCCAATTTATTTACAAAACGGTACTTTTTTGAAGAAGAAAATCGTTGGTTGAATTTAAAGGTTTCTGCAGCCGGAATGAAGATAATTAATAAAAAAGGATTGAAAGCTGCATTGGAAGAAGCCAAAGAAAAAGGTTATATTGCTAAATATTAAAAATTTATATTATGGCTAAGAAAAAAGGAGATAGGGTTCAGGTTATATTAGAATGCACAGAGCAAAAGAAATCAGGGGTTCCTGGTATTTCCAGATATATTACATCAAAAAACAGGAAGAATACACCCAAAAAGATTGAATTAAAAAAATATAATCCTTATTTAAGAAAAGTAACTGTACACAAAGAAACAAAATAATACGTTATGGCTAAGAAAGTTGTTGCAACCTTACAAACCGGATCAGGAAAAGAACATATCAAATGTATTAAAGCTGTAAAAAATAAGAATAAGCAGACTTACTCATTTGAAGAAAAGATGGTCCACAAAGACAAAATAAAAGATTTTTTCAAGAAATAAGCGGTTTATAAAATAAATGCTGTTGAAGAAATAAAAGCTTTCTTAATAAAGGAAGCTTTTATTTTTTATTTTTGCAAAGTTATAAATTACAATAATTATCAGAATAATGGCCTTATTCGGAATTTTTTCAAAAGAAAAAAAAGAAACTCTTGACCAGGGATTAGAAAAGACAAAGGAAAGTGTCTTTAAAAAAATGTCACGAGCTGTTGTTGGCAAATCAAAGGTGGATGATGAAGTGCTTGATAATCTGGAGGAAGTTTTGATCTCTTCAGATGTAGGAGTAGACACGACCTTGAAAATCATTGAAAGGATTGAAGAAAGAGTATCCAGAGACAAATATTTAAATGTCAACGAGCTAAATGTAATTCTTAAGCAGGAAATCACTGAATTACTGAAAGAAAATGAAATTGATTTTGATACAAGTTTCAAAGCAGCAAACGGGCCATACGTTATTATGGTAGTTGGTGTTAATGGTGTGGGCAAAACCACGACTATTGCCAAACTGGCGTATCAGTTTAAAAATTCCGGTAAAAAAGTCACCCTGGGAGCAGCTGATACCTACCGGGCTGCAGCCATTGATCAGCTGAATATATGGGCTGAAAGAGTAGGAGTCCCTCTTGTAAAACAAAAGATGGGTTCCGATCCTGCATCAGTTGCTTATGATACACTTAGTTCTGCCAAAGCAAATAAAGCAGATATTGTAATTATTGATACTGCAGGAAGGCTTCATAATAAAGCCAACCTGATGAATGAACTGGCTAAAATAAAGCGGGTGATGAAAAAAGTTGTACCTGAAGCTCCTCATGAGGTGTTGCTTATTTTAGACGGATCGACAGGACAGAATGCCTTCGAACAAGCACGACAATTTACTAAAATTACAGATGTAAATGCACTGGCTGTTACCAAACTTGACGGTACAGCAAAAGGAGGAGTGGTGATCGGGGTTTCCGACCAGTTTAATATTCCCGTCAAATACATTGGTATTGGTGAAAAGCTTGAGCACTTCCAGGTTTTCAACAGGGAAGAGTTCGTGGATTCTTTGTTTTCTGATTAATATACTGACCTCCATATGCCAAAAAATTCTTCTGTAAATCTGGTTACTTTAGGTTGTGCCAAGAATGTCGTTGATTCTGAACATTTGCTCTACCAACTTAAAAAGAATGGTTATCAAACTTTTCATGAAAGCAACAAGCATTGCCCAATTACAATAATCAATACTTGTGGCTTTATAAACGATGCCAAGCAGGAATCAATTGAAACCATCCTGAATTATATAGAGGCAAAAAAACAGGGAACCATTAAGAAGTTAATTGTAATGGGCTGCCTTTCACAGCGATATAAAGACGAACTGGATAAAGAATTGCCCGAGGTGGATCATTTCTTTGGTGTGGAAGATCAGGAGGATATAGTGAATGTCCTCAACGGGAAATACGACTCCAATAAATTGTATAAAAGAACTTTAAGCACTCCGCCTCACTACGCTTATCTGAAAATTGCCGAAGGCTGCAATAGAAAATGTTCTTTTTGTTCAATTCCTTTTATAAGAGGCAACTATAAATCATTACCTATAAAAAAAATTAAGAAAGAACTAAAATATCTTTTAGAACAAGGTGTTAAAGAAGTTAACCTGATTGCACAGGATCTCTCTTTTTATGGTTACGATATTTATAATGATTATATGTTGCCACAATTAACAGAAGAATTGAGCAGAATGAATCCACATTGGCTCAGGTTGTTATATACTTTCCCTGCCAATTTCCCTGCTGAAATTCTGCCGGTAATCAGACAGTATCCAAATATTTGTAATTATATTGATATTCCTATCCAGCATATAAGCGATGCCTTATTAACAAAGATGAGAAGAGGAATATCAAAAAAAGAAACCATTCATTTGCTGGAAAAAATAAGAAATGAAATTCCGGACATTACATTGAGAACCACCTTGTTGGTAGGACACCCGGGTGAAACAGAAAAAGATTTCCAGCAACTGGTGGATTTTATAAAGGATTTTCAATTTGATCGTTTAGGGGTTTTTTCCTATTCTGAGGAGGAAGGAACTTACTCAGCAAAAAATTTCAATGATGATATTCCTGAATCTATTAAGAATGAAAGGGCAGAGGAGATTATGGCTGTTCAGAAGGATATTTCTGCAGCTAAAAACAGGGCAAAAGTAGGAAAAAATACAACCATAGTGGTTGATTATGAAGACAATGATTTGTATTTTGGAAGAACTGCAGCAGATGCTCCTGAAGTAGATAATGAGGTTTTACTCTCCAAAAAAGATAATCCGGAAATAGATACGGGAGAATTCTATAATGTGAAGATTACCGGGGCTTCTGATTATGATCTAACAGCTACCCTAATATAAAAAAAGGGCATCTGAAAAGACGCCCTCTTTATGATTTCTGAAACAATATCAGGTCAATAATTCTTTAGCTTTATTCAGCGCTGGCTCATAATCGGGTTCCTGACCTATCTCAGGAACATATTCAACGTACCGTACTTTATTGTTTTGATCGACCACAACAACACCTCTTGCCAGCAGGCGCAATTCTTCAATTAAG
>CAZWHH010000238.1:0-4754 GCA_964633615.1 uncultured Bacteroidales bacterium
ATCGGATCAGTTTCATTTAAGGAAAGATATAATTTTAAACGAACTGAAGCAGGCTGAAATAGAACTTGATAAGATAGGTGCGGTTGTTGGAAGAGGAGGTTTGGTTAAACCCATTCCTTCGGGAGTTTATGAAGTGAACGAAGCAATGAAAGCAGATTTGAAAGACAGTCCTTTAGGCGAACATGCCAGTAATCTGGGTGGCCTGATCGCAGACGACATTGCTCAGTCATTACCTAATGCCAGGGCATTTATCGCGGATCCGGTTGTGGTAGATGAAATGCAGGAAGTTGCAAGAATTGCCGGTCATCCCAAATTTAAACGTCACTCTATCTTTCATGCACTAAATCAGAAAGCCATTGCCCGTACCCATGCAAAATCTCAGGATAAAGAGTATGAAGAGCTGAATCTCATTATTGCACACCTGGGAGGAGGTATCTCTGTCGGTGCCCATAAAAAAGGAAACGTGATTGATGTAAATAATGCCCTGGACGGAGATGGACCGTTCTCCCCGGAACGCACAGGGACACTTCCTGTTGGCCAGTTAGCCAAAATATGTTTTAGCGGCGATTATACCCTTGATGAAGTGAAAAAAATGATTAAGGGAAATGGAGGTTTGGTTGCCTATCTGGGTACGAACGATGCCTATGAGGTCGAAATGATGGTGAGAGACAATAACGAGAAAGCCAAACTCATCCAGGATGCACTTTCCTACCAGGTAGCTAAAGAAATTGGCGCCATGAGCTGTGTATTAAAAGGTGAGGTGGATGCCATTATTCTTACGGGTGGTATTGCTCACAATCCCCTGCTGGTTGAATATGTCAGGAATATGGTTCAATTTATCGCGCCTTTACACGTTTATCCCGGCGAAGATGAAATGAAAGCACTCTCTATGAATGGGTTACGTGTTCTTAAAGGCGAGACTACACCGAAAACATATAAATAAAACCTAAGGGTTACATGGTAGCGGAAGCAAAAAAACAGAGTCTTTAGAAGGTAAGTCTCATAATGTCAACATAATAAATTAACTTTGTTCATTCTAATGAAACCGGAATTATTTTTCCATTGAAATATTTCCATTCTTCTTTTGCAAAGTGAGCAATGAATTCTGCTATATCTTCCGGTTTCAATTTTGCTTTCTCTTCTGTAAATGCTTCTCTGAACATGTCTGTTTCAACAGCCCCCAGGGCAAGATAGTTTATATGAATTTTCCTGTCCTTTAATTCATGTACAAGCAGTTCACTTAAAATTGATAATGCGCCTTTAGCTGAACTGTAAGCAGCCATTCCCGGAAACTTTTCAGTGCCGTTCATTCCACCCATAGTACCAATATTCACAATATGCTTCACAGGCGATGAATGAAAAAGACTAAGGGTGCTTTTAATCATTTCGAATGGAGTAAAAACGTTTACCTTATAATGCTTTAAGGTTTCCTGGTATGATAGCTTGTCTAAAGGTATTTTTCGCAAATATCCTGCATTATTAATAAGTATATCAACAGAGAAAAAGTGATCTCTGACAGAGTTCATCAATTGTGATTTTATCAATTCTGTGTTTTCTAAATCGAAAGGCAATGGAATAATTTTAGAATTTGGATTAATTTTTTCACACTCCTCTTTAAGTTTTTTTAGCTTATCTTCACTCCGGGCAATGCAGATTATCGTAGAACTGCCAGTACTCGCAAGGCTTTTAACCAACGATTTGCCTATGCCTTTACTTGCTCCTGTAACAATAATATTCATAGTATTGTAGTTTATTTGAACAGACTAAAGAATGTTTTTTATTTTTGTAAATATAAAAAAGAAATATATGATGCGTTCAATTTTATTGAGTACTCTGCTTCTTCTGTTTTCACTGGCTGCTACACCTTCACTTGCCCAGGATAAAAAAGATAATAAGGATAAAGACAAGGATAACAATGAAAGAAAAGTATTTTTCGGGGGGAGTTTTTGGGCTCAGATCTCTAGTGGAGTAACACAGGTTGAAGTATCTCCGTTTGTTGGTTATCATATAACACCCAGAATGGATATTGGGGTAGGAGGGAAATACATTTTCTTCCACAGCCGGTCCCAATTTTATAAAAATTATTACTCTCATATTTACGGAGGTTCTGTTTTTCATAGATATCAACTGATTCAGGATCTGAATAAATTACTCCCATTCCAATTCCGGGGAAAAATTATTTCACATATTGAGTATGAAGGACTGAGCATGCCTTCTCGATTAGATTATTTGGATGAATCATCAACTGACCGGTTCTGGATAAACCACTACTGGGTTGGAGGCGGTCTTCAACAAAAAATTGGAAAAAGTGGCTCTCTGAGTATTCTGCTTCTTTATAACCTGAATGAAGAAGAAACTTCACCATATGCCAGCAACCCCAGATTGCGTATTGGTTTTGCTTTTTAAGCTAATAGTGTGAATATTGCAGGGGCTGGGGCACCAGAGTAAAATTTAGTTTTTGCAGGATAAGGATCGGAATAAAATAAAATACCATGAAAGAAAAAGATGAATTAAAATTAGCTGTACTTATTGATGCGGATAATATCCCGTATTCAAATATTAAAGGAATGCTTGATGAAATTGCAAAATTTGGGAAACCTACGATTAAAAGAATATATGGAGACTGGACTAAGCCAACTGTATCCGGATGGAAATCCTCTTTGCTTAAACATGCTATAACACCGGTTCAGCAGTACAATTATACAACAGGTAAAAATGCAACCGATTCTGCCATGATCATTGATGCAATGGATATTCTGCACAGTCATAAGGTCGATGGATTTTGCCTGGTTTCCAGTGACAGTGATTTTACCAGATTGGCAACCCGGGTAAAAGAATCGGGTATGCTGGTAATAGGTATTGGGGAAAAGAAGACACCCAATCCATTTATTGTAGCTTGTGATAAGTTCATTTATATTGAAATCATAAGTGGAACCAAATCCAAACAAACAAAAACCACCCGCAAATCTGCCAGTAAGGAAACAGAAAAAGAGGAATCTCAGGCTACAGAATTTGACTCCATTGATGATGAATTGATCCAGTTACTAAAAAGTACGATTGACGATGTGGCTGATGACAACGGATGGGCATTTCTTGCAGAAGTAGGCGCCTTGCTCATTAAAAAGAAACCGGATTTTGACCCTCGTAATTATGGTTTTTCCAAGCTTACCCCATTGATCAAAGCCTTGAATAAAGATTTTACCATTTATGAAAAAGAAGTTGAAAATACACAGATCAAACATATATTTGTTAAAAATATGAGGTAGACAACCCTATTGGGTGGTTTAAAGAAAATTGAAGTATTGACAGATTTACCTGAGATTATCAGGCGCTTTCCAAGGAACACTATTTTACAATGTATAATATCAAATCAACTAATTGGTATAAGTTTTTGACGCAATGATCCTCTCTCTTAAAAATGTTTTATAGAGGAATATCAGGGATACAGCAGCAGCCAGCAGATCAGCCGCAGGGAATGCATACCATACCCCATCCAGTCCAAGATTGGCAATACGAGGTAAAATAAGTATTAAGGGTATGATGAGTAATACCCATCGTTGAATCGCCAGAATAAAAGCAGATTTTGGCTTTCCCATAGCCTGGTGAGCCCCCATTGAACAGGTAGAAATTCCCATCAACCACATCATGGAAATGATAATCCTAAAGGCTCTCGGACCAGTATCCAGAAGGTTTGGTTCATTGGTAAACAGAGAAAACACCTCTTTCGAAAATACCTGAAATAATATGACAGCTGCACTACCATAGATCACTGAATATAAAAAGCTCAGTTTGATGGTGCTGATTATTCGTTCCCGATTATCCGCTCCATAGTTGTATCCAATAATGGGTAACATGCCCTGATTAAGTCCAAATAATGGCATCCCCAGAAACAAAGTAACTTTGTATATGATTCCAAATATAGCAATAGCCATATCGCCTCCCAGGGTCCCTAAAGTATGATTTAATACGACATTGGCAACACTGCTGGAGGAACGCATTCCAAAACCTGATAATCCAACAGAAATGGTTGGTTTAAAAATATGTTTCTGGATTTTAAGTTTATGAATTGAAAAGGAAATGATGCTTTTCCTCTTTAAAAAATAAATAATCAGATAAATAAGAGTAGCGAACTTACCGGCAATTGTCGCAATCGCTGCGCCTTTGATTCCCATTTGCAGAGGGAAAATAAGAATGTAATCAAGCACTACATTCAGCAATATTCCAATAAGCATGGCATTCATAGCATCTCTTGCATTTCCTTCAGCCCGGAGATAGTTGCTTGTACTGACACAAAAAGGAAACCACAACATTCCTATAAATATAATTTTTGCAAACTCATGAGCATACGGCAAAATTGATTCTGTAGCTCCAAAACCTCTCAAGATTGGATTTGTAAACATTAATCCAATAAAACTGAAGAAAACCCCAACAAGAATAATCATCAGAAATCCATTTCCGGCTATGTTATTCACCTCTTCTTCCTTTCCTTGTCCCAATTGCCTCGATATTAATGTAGAAGTCCCTATTCCTATCAAATGGGCAAAAGAGGATACAATGGCCATGATTGGAAGGACAATGGCAACAGCAGCAATACCAAGAGATCCCACACCCTTTCCAACAAAAATGGTATCAACTATGTTATAAAGGGCATTAGCAAACATGGCAATCATCGAAGGGAAAGATAATCGCAAAAGCAGCTTCTGTATTTTTGTATTTCCAAGATGTGTGTACGAATTTGTCATGTTCTGAAAAAA
>CAZWHH010000239.1:0-4635 GCA_964633615.1 uncultured Bacteroidales bacterium
TCAATATCCTGCCCATCAACACATTTATGCAGAAGGTAAAGTATAATGATTTTGGCTATCCCAAAACACATATTAACAAGGCTCTTAGAGTGGGTGGTTCCCGCTATTACTTTAAACTGGACGTTACTTTCGATTCAATGACTGAAGAAAGAAAGAAAAACGATCCTAAATTACAGGGAAACATAATTTTCCCCCATATTACAATTGATATAACTATCTATGACAAGAATGGCGTAATACCTGTAGATAAATGGCACGGAGAAAAGATTGCATACAAACCTTATGAAATTAATAAAAGATTTTTCCGGCAGTTTGTGAAAGATACGGAAATACCCCCCAAACCTCAGATGGAAGAAAATGAGGAAGAACAGGAGAGCCTTTTTCAATTGTATGAGGCCGCGTTAAATGATTTAATAAACAATTTTCTTGAAAACTAGCAAAAATTAATTATCCGGAAAAAATGAGGTCTTTATCTGTATCCTGTAGATAAAAGCCAATGAAAAAAACATGAGGGTTATCTGCTTTAAAACTTGATAACGCTGAAATGATAAAATAAAATTTATTAAAACCTAAGTTGAGCGGTTTGAACGAAGTAAAAAAGCGCTTTACTCAGGTATAACCCCGATTTAGAAATTGTTGCATTTCACCGAATAGGTGAAGTGAAATGCTTACAATTTTTTTATCGTGAGCGAGAATCGCTCAATTTGGGTAAAAATTAAAACCTTTAATAACCTTCTCCAAATGAAAATAATAGGTGTAATGTCCGGTTCTTCTTTAGATGGACTGGACATTTCTTTTTGTACTTTTCAGCCTGACAACAAGGAAAAAATACTGTACACCATTGAAGCAGCGCACACCTATCCATTCCATTCTTCAATTCAAACACAGCTCGAAAATATCCAGGCGCATTCTGCAGAAGAATTCACAAAACTCGATACTGATCTGGGAATTTTCATTGGTCAGAAAATAACTGAATTTATAAAAGAAAAGAAGTTGCCTCTCCCGGACCTTATTGCTTCACATGGCCATACCGCATTTCACAATCCTGTCTCAGGGTACTCCAAACAAATTGGGAACGGGGCTCAGATAGCTGCCATAACAAATATACCGGCAGTAACCGACTTTCGATCCATGGATGTTGCCCTGGGAGGACAAGGGGCCCCGCTTGTACCTGTTGGCGATAAATACTTATTTGCCGGGTATGAATTCTGCCTTAATTTAGGGGGCTATGGAAATATTTCCTATGATTCCGGAAACAAAAGAATTGCTTTTGATATTTGTCCGGTGAATAAAGCCATTAATTATATCGTTTCACAGGAAGGTTTAAATATGGACAAAAATGGAGAGATGGCACGAAAGGGTAAAATCATTCCTCCTTTATACAAGGAATTGAACCACCTTGAATTTTATTCAAAAACAGGTCCTAAGTCATTGGACGATCATTGGTTAAAAAACAGATTTATACCGGTTGTGGATCAATATAAAGAAAAATACTTACCCGATGTACTGAGAACCCTTTATGACCATATTGCTTTACAGATTCATTTGATTACCGGGGATTTTCAGAAAGGTAAGGTGCTGGTCACAGGAGGAGGAGCCTTCAACACTTTTTTAACAGAAAGAATAAAGGAGTCTACCCACCACGATATAGTGCTGCCTTCTAAGCTGATCATTGAATTTAAAGAAGCTTTGATCTTTGCTTTCTTAGGATACCTAAAGATGCAGCATCAGGTTAATTGCCTGGCTTCAGTTACAGGAGCACAAAAAAATAGCATAGGAGGGGTGTTGTATGAAATTTAAACTAAAAAGTAAAAAATTTGTCTACTATTTAATTTATTTACTGTATTTCGAATTATAAAAATTCTAAATTTGCCAAATCAGATAAAAAAGTATTAATTATGGAGAATTTTACCGCCTACAATCCAACTAAATTACACTTTGGAAAAAACGTTGTGAACGAACTCGGGGAAGTCGTTGCTGAATACGGCAAGAGAGTCCTTCTAATGTATGGAAAAGGATCCATTAAGAAAAATGGAATTTATGATCAGGTGGTGGATCAGTTGAAATCTGTCAATGCTGAAGTTTTTGAATACCCCGGGATAAAATCGAACCCGGTAGTGGATGATGTGTATGAAGCAACAGAGATGGGGGTGAAAAATAATGTAAACGCAATTTTAGCTGTAGGTGGTGGCAGTGTGCTGGACAGTGCCAAGATTACTTCACTTAGCCTGGCCAACAAGGTGGATACATGGGATCTTATGAAATTTCGTTCGGAACCCAAATCCAAAATACCCGTTATAGCGGTTTTGACACTGGCAGCGACCGGCTCGGAAATGAATGGCGCAGCCGTTTTGCAAAATCATGGCACCAAAGAAAAGATTGGTTTTGTAAATGAGCTGAATTATCCCAATCATTCATTCCTTGATCCTCAATATACATTTTCTGTTCCTAAAGATTACACAGCATATGGGGTGGCTGATCTTATGGCGCATACATTTGAGTCATTTTTCGGTGGAGGCGAAGCTTCGTTATCCGATCGTTTTGCAGAGGCAATTAATAAGGAAGCCATGCATTATGGACCCCTTGTGCTAAATGATCCGCAAAATTATGAATACAGGGCAAATATTATGTGGGCTGCCACCAATGCGTTGAACGGACTTACAAGCCATGGTAAAACTATAGGAGACTGGGGAATCCACGCGATAGGACATATCCTGTCGTTTCTTTATGATACCCCGCACGGTGCTACATTAACCATTGCTTCACTGGCATGGATGCGTTTTCAGAAAGAACACATCCCGGATCGTGTGGCTAAATTAGGAGAACATCTTTTTGGTACTTATACACCGGATGAAACCATAAATAACCTTGAGAATTTTTTCAGAACGATTGATTGTCCTGTAAAGCTCTCTGATATCAATAAATCAAAAGAGAATAAGGAGGAGATCCTTGAATTGATGAAACGCAACAAAGTGAATGGGAATGTACATAAACTGAGCGATGATGACAGGGAAAAAATTCTTGATTATATGTTTTAATAATAAACAAATATAAATTAATTATAATGCTTATGAAAACAACAACTAAACGAATCACACTTATTTTAACTATCTCATTTTTGCTGTTCCAATTAAACAGCAATGCATGTACAAATTTTTTAGTAACAAAAGGTGCATCATCCGATGGCTCCACACTGATTTCCTATGCTGCTGATTCTCATCGGCTCTTTGGGGAACTTTATTTTAGACCTGCAGCTGATTATGCTGAAGGAACTATGATGGATGTCCATGAATGGGATACAGGAAAATTCCTTGGAAAAATTCCCCAGGCAAGACATACCTACAGGGTAGTTGGAAATATGAATGAATTCCAGGTTTCCATAGGTGAAACAACCTATGGTGGCAGAAAAGAAATTGGCGTTAAAGATCCCAATGCGATTATTGACTACGGGAGTCTGATGTATATAACTCTCCAGAGAGCCAAAACAGCCCGTGAAGCCATTAAGGTTATGAC
This sequence comes from uncultured Bacteroidales bacterium, assembly GCA_964633615.1. Lineage (GTDB taxonomy): Bacteria > Bacteroidota > Bacteroidia > Bacteroidales > UBA12077 > JAGXLC01. The sequence continues at coordinate 3,514 of CAZWHH010000239.1, forward strand.
AACCCTTGTTGACAAACATGGTTATTACAGTACCGGAGAATCTTTTTCAATTGCCGACCCGAATGAAGTATGGATTCTGGAAATGATTGGAAAAGGAAAAGAAGATAAAGGGGCTTTATGGGTAGCAAGAAAAATACCCGACGGTAAAGTTTCTGCTCATGCCAACCAGGCACGCATTCGTCAATTTCCCTTGGCAAACAACTCAAACAGTATCACATTCAGCGATATTGACAAGATACACAATCCTGAAATTAACACGGTTTATTCTGATGATGTAATCTCTTTTGCCCGTGAAAAGGGATGGTACAATGGAAGGGATAAAGATTTCAGCTTTTCCGATACTTATGCACCAGTAGGTTTCGGCGGTGCCCGTTTCTGTGAAGTTCGTGTATGGTCATTTTTCAAAGAAGTACATGATGATATGGATCAATTCATGGAATATGTAAAAGGCCATGACCTGGATAACAGAATGCCCCTTTGGATTGAACCCAACCGTAAGATATCTGCTCATGATGTAATGAACTTTATGAGGGATCACCTGGAAGGAACCGAACTGGACATGAGAAAAGATTTTGGTGCCGGACCTTTCGAAAGGCCATACAGATGGAGACCTTTAACCTGGGAAGTAGACGGGAAAACATACTGTAACGAAAGAGCTACTGCAACCCAACAGACTGGTTTTTCTTTCGTAGCACAGGCACGTTCCGATTATCCCGATAAAATTGGCGGAATATTCTGGTTTAGTGTCGATGATGCAGCAAGCACAGTATATACACCACTTTACGCAGGTATTCAGAAAGCACCTGAAACTTTTGCGGAAGGTAACGGAAGTATGATGGATTGGGGTAAAAATTCTGCATTCTGGGTATTTAACCAGGTGTCAAATCTGGCTTACACACGTTACAACCTGATACATCCTTACATTAATAACTTCCAGCAGGAACTGGAAAAAGAGTTTGTCAGATATACAGAAATAATAGACGAAAAAGCCATGGAGCTTTATAAGGAAGATAAAGAAGAAGCCATGGAGTTTGTTTCCGACTTTTCTGTTGATAATGCCAACCTGCTGACTCATAAATGGAAAAGATTCTATCAGTTCCTCTTTATGAAGTTTATGGATGG
>CAZWHH010000240.1:0-4624 GCA_964633615.1 uncultured Bacteroidales bacterium
AAAATAAGGTAGCTGTTGATATCCTTACTTCTATCATTGAGAAAAATCTCTATGATGAGGAGAAAACCTCTGAGAATTAACAAAAATATTTATTATGCTGGAAAACATAAAGTTATCGAATGTGCTATTTTTGGATATAGAAACTGTACCCATCGAGAAATCTTTTGATGAGTTACCTGAGAAGCTAAAGTACCATTGGGATAGAAAATCTGCAAGATTCAGAGATGAAAATGAAAGTGCCGATGATGTGTTTAACAGGGCTGGAATTTATTCCGAGTTTGGTAAGATAATTTGTATATCTGTTGGAGTTGTTCATTATTCAGATCAGCAAAAGCACTTTAGAATCAAATCTTTTTTCGGGGATGATGAAAAAGAATTATTAAACAGATTCGCTGATCTGATTAACAAAATGGAAAAGAATGGGGAAGTATATTTGGCTGCTCATAATGGAAAGGAGTTTGATTTCCCGTTTATAGCAAGAAGAATGCTTGTCAATTCGGTTAAACTTCCATCGGTTTTGGATGTTCCCGGGAAAAAACCCTGGGAGGTAAAATTTATTGATACGATGGAATTGTGGAAATTTGGTGACTATAAACACTTTACGTCTTTGGATTTGTTAACTCATATCTTTGATATTCCAACGCCGAAGGATGATATAGACGGCAGTATGGTTGGAAAAGTTTATTGGGAAGATGGAGATCTTGAGAGAATTGTTCAATATTGTGAGAAGGATGTTTTAGCTGTAGTACAACTTTTTTTAAGGTACAGGGGTGAAGATCTGATTAATCAGGAGGCAGTTGAATCAGTGAGTAATGATTGACTAAGGGGTCTAAATACTGATTAATAGAGTGGTAATCCTGGTTTATTATTCCGAATTAATACTTGATTAAATCACATTTATTCTTTTGATCCTAAAAATTCATAAAGGGCATTCATAAATTCCTTTTTGTTTTCTGCATGTACCCAATGCCCGGCATTTTCAATAGTTTTAATTGTTAGATTTGGGAAATAATTTTTGATTTTTGTTTGATCCGGTTCTGAAATATAATTTGAATTTTCACCTTTTATAAATAGTGAAGGATTTGAAAATTTTGAATTTTGTAGTTCTTCTTCATTATCAATTCCATGCATGGTTTTTGGGAGGTTGTTTCTAAGGGTTTGAATGTTCAGGAGCCAATAAAACCTTCCCTCACTATCTTTTTTTAGATTCTTGAGTAAAAATTGTCTTACTCTTTTTGAAGGAATTGACCCTTTCAAAAGAGTATCTGCCTCTTTGATTGTTTTTATTTTTTGAGTATCAAGATTATACAGGGCATTTAAAATATTTATATGACTTATGGTTTGAGTTGAGTGCTGTTCCGTCATCTTATAAGAAAAAGGAGAAATGTCTACTACAATAAGTTTTTTTATTTTTTCAGGATATTTCAGAGAAAAATAAACAGCTGTTTTGCCCCCCATCGAATGTCCTAAAACAATGGGTTTTTTAATATTTTTATTCTGAATGAACTGTAATAAATCATCACGCATAAGATGATAATTGTGATTGTTGCTATGGGGTGAATGCCCATGATTCCTTAAATCAAGCAGGAATACATGATAGTTCCTGCTTAGTTGCTTTCCAATGGTTAACCAGTTATCTGATGACCCATAAAGTCCATGCATGATTATCAAAGGGAAGCCTTCTCCTAATTCTTTATAGTTTAATTCCATTGTTATTTAAGTTGTCTGAGGTACAGTTGAATTGTGTTCTCAAGCCCAAAATAGATCGCATCAGAAATAAGAGCATGTCCAATCGATACTTCCAGTAGTCCGGGAATATGATGATGAAAATATTTCAAGTTGTCAAGGTTAAGGTCATGTCCGGCGTTAAGTCCGAGTCCTGACTCCATGGCAGTTTCTGCTGCTTTTATAAATGGTCGGATGGCTTTCTCTTTGTCATTTTTAAATTCAGAGGCATAGGGTTCTGTATATAATTCAACTCTGTCGGTGTCTGTATCTCTCGCATTTTTTATTAATTCAGGGTCTGTTTCTATAAAGAGGGATGTTCTGGCTCCTGTTTTTTTTATTCTTTTAATCACATTTTTTAAAAAGTTTTTATTGCTTTTAGTGTCCCATCCTGAATTAGATGTTAATGTGTCAGGGGAGTCCGGGACTAGTGTAACCTGATGGGGAGTTATTTCTTCAATTAATCTCAGGAAATTTTCATTAGGATAGCCTTCAATATTGAATTCTGTTTTAATCAGAGGTTTAATATTTTTTACATCCTGATATCTTATATGTCTTTCATCTGGTCGGGGGTGTACTGTAATGCCTTCAGCACCGAATTTTTCACAATTGATGGCCGCCTCAGTTACATTTGGAATATTCCCCCCTCTGGCATTTCTTAATGTAGCAATTTTATTTATATTTACACTTAATCTTGTCATGATTTTTGCATTAGGTTAAAATAGAACAAAAGATAAGAACGTTTGTTATTTAGCAAAAGTAAGTATTTTTATTAAATCGTTAATCATGATTGCCCAACAATTAATATCTGATGAAATAAATCCCTTGAAGACTTCTGATACAGGGCTGGAAGCATTAAACTGGATGTCTTTTTATAAGATTTCCCATATGCCGATTGTCAATAATAAGGAGTTTTTAGGACTAATATCTGAGGAAGATATTTACAATCTCAATAATCCGGCAGACCCAATTGGCAATCATAAACTTTCTCTTTTTCGTCCTTATGTTTACTATAATCAACACATCTATGAAATATTACAAACAGCCTCAAGTTTAAAATTAACCGTAGTGCCTGTGATTGACGAAGAGAATCTCTATATGGGATTAATAACCATGGTTGAATTGATGCATCAGTTTTCAAAATTTACCGCCGTTGATAGCAATGGAGGAATTATAGTGCTGGAAATTAATCAAAATGAGTATTCTTTGAGCGAAATTTCTCAAATTGTGGAATCAAATGATTCAAAGATATTAAGTCTTTATCTGGCAACCCAACCCGAATCAATGATGATGGAGTTAGTTATAAAGGTTAATGTGTCAGATGTAACTTCCATTTTACAAACATTCAGGAGATTTAACTATGAAGTGAAAGCGTCATACCAGGAAGTAGATAAGAATGAGGAGATAATGAATTCCCGTTATGAGTTGTTGATGAAGTATTTAAATATTTAACGGTTTTTATATGAAGATAGCTGTTTACGGAAGAAAAATTGATGTGAAATTCCGGGATTTTATTGATGAGTTTTTCCAAACCCTGAATAAATATAAGATTGAAATCTTTTTACATGAAAGATTTTATAACCACCTTAAAGAAAATACCGGTTCGGTTCCCATTCCCACGAAATTGTTCAATAGTTATGAAGATATTAAGAATGTGGTTGATTTTGTAGTTAGTATTGGAGGAGATGGAACTTTTTTAGATACTATTTCCCTTGTTAGAAACTCCAACATACCTGTTTTTGGGATAAATACAGGAAAGTTGGGTTTTCTTGCCAGCATTTCACCTGAGCACATGATTGATGCAATTGACTCTATTTATCAGGGAAAGTACTCTATTGAAAAAAGGACATTATTAGAATTGCAAACCTCCATTGATGTTTTTGATGAGTTTAATTATGCCTTGAATGATGTTACGATTCAAAAGAAGGGATCAGAAATGATCACCATTCATGTTTATATTGATGGGAGGTATTTGAATACCTATTGGTCAGATGGCTTAATTATAGCCACACCTACAGGCTCTACAGCTTATTCTTTAAGCGTGGGAGGCCCCGTGGTATTGCCTAATGCAAGTGATTTTATTATTTCACCCATCTCACCCCATAATCTTACAATGCGTCCTTTGGTAGTACCCGATAATGCTCAACTTGTTTTGAAACCTGAAGGCAGATGCTCTCAATATCTTCTTTCTATGGATCACAGATCACAGGTGATTGATCGCTCAACAAAAATACTAATCAAAAAGGCGCCTTTTAACATAAATGTCCTGCGACTCGATAGTTTAAGCTATTACTCCACATTGAGGAATAAGCTGATGTGGGGTATGGACAAAAGAAATTAACTTGTTTTAACAAAAAATTGTTTGTAATTTTAATTATTTGAATTTATTAAACATTATCTTTGTTATTACGTATTTACATAAATAGTTAAAAGTAATGAAGCCATATAAAAGATATATATTACTTCTGGGACTTATCTTTTTTTCCGTTCAGCTTTTTTCACAAAGGTGGAAACTGCAGCGACTTGAGGTAACTGCAGGAATAGGCAGTTCACATTATTTTGGCGATATCGGGGGAACTGCTGATGAATCCAATTTATTTGGTTTGAAAGATATTGAATTGAGGTACAGCAGACCCAACGTTAATATAGGAGCAAGATACAGACTTGAAGAAGATATGAATATAAAAGGGAACCTTGTTTTTGGTTATTTGGAATCTTCAGATGATGGCTCAAGGAATGAACCCAGAAATTTTGCTTTTAGTTCTTCAGTATATGAACTTAGTTTTCAATTTGAGTATTCAATAATACCTGAAAAGACCCCTGTAAATTTTTCTATTGGTAATTTAAGGAGAGGGTTGAAAAGTAGTAAGGCGGCATTAAACACTTATGTTTTTGCTGG
>CAZWHH010000241.1:0-4612 GCA_964633615.1 uncultured Bacteroidales bacterium
CCATTGCTGTCCCTGATGACTGCCTGGTATTTGATTCCCTGGGGAACCTGGGCAAGGATCAATTTTGTGGCAACAATCAGGATAATTAGTGTGATATATTTTTTCATCCGGGTATTGTATTAAAACCATAAAAATTATTTTTTTATTAATTTAAATGTTCGCATTCTGTTGTTGTCCAAAATTTTTAGAATGTATGTTCCTGATTGAATGCTGGATAGGTTAATATAGTTCAGAGTTGAATAAGGTTTTATTGGTCGGGTCAAAATCAATTTTCCTGAAATGGAAAACAGTTTTACTGTAAAGCGTTCTTTGGGTCTATCTTTCAACTCTATGATCAGTAGATCCTCGGTAGGGTTTGGATAGATTTGAAATTGAATATCCTGAAGTCCGTTCTCATTTCCTTCGGGCGGCGTAATAATATAATCGTCGCCTTGCTGAAATCCTTGTAAGAGGATATAGTTGTCAGAAGTAAATGTTTCTGTAACTGGTTCTCCGATTGTCCAGCTTATTGAGACATCCGCGGTACTTGCGTAATCGCCGGCAGTACTAATTACCTGGCGGGCTATTGACTGCCCTGTACACGTGCAGGCAATCAATAGCATAATTGATAAGGTTATTAATTTTGTTTTCATACTGTTTTTCTTTTTTGGTTTTAAATAGAAATAGTTTTAGTTGCATAATCAAATCATTTCTGTTTTTGATTCGGTTTATTCAATGTTTTTTTCCAGTTTTTCTATTCTTTTTAGCAGTTCCTTAATAATTTTTTCCTGTTTTTTAATGGATTGCTGTTGTTCTTTAACAGCTTCAACCAAAATAGCTGTAATTGGCGCATACTGCATAGAATGAAATTCTCCACTGCTGTTCACTACTTCGGGAAGAATATTTTTTACTTCCTGGGCAATAAACCCAATCTGTTTTTTGGCTACCTTTGAATGGTCTTTCCAGTTAAATTGTACTCCTCTCATTTTAAGAACTTTACCAAGCGCATTAGAAATGGTAAAAATGTTCTTTTTCAATTTTTTGTCAGAAAGGCTGTTCCAGGTATAATCCCCACCAGCTCTGCCATTAACATAAAAATCATAACCCTCTGTGTTGTCATCTGAATTTCCGTTTATTACTACATTATCGTTCAAAAAATCTCCCCAGATCAGAGGTTGACTGGTTGAAGAATTATCTATGTACAACTTTTCGGATCCGGTTTCATTAAAACCCGCACCTGAGCCGATAAAAACATTTCCCGAGCCATTTATGTTATTATATCCTGACATATAACCTATGTAAGTATTATCAGATCCTTTCATTTTCTTCCCTGCTGCGTAGCCAAGCAATGTATTATTATTGCCGTAAATGTTATCATTACCAGCATAGTAACCAACAAAGGTATTATTCATAACATCTACACTATTTACTCCTGAACCATGCCCTATAAATGAATTTCCATAACCACTGGTTAAATTTTGTCCGGCACTGTTTCCAATAAAAAACTGATTGGTAGCGGAATCATTTTTTAGTCCGGCCTGATAACCGATGGCTATATTTTGCCATCCGGTTACATTTCCTTTACCACTCTGGTATCCGATGAAGGTATTCCATTTACTGTATCTCGGATCACTGCCACTTACATTGTTGTATCCGCTTTCATAACCAATAAAAACGTTGTAGTTCCCATTGTTTTTTAAACCCGCAGAATTCCCCAAAACCACATTATATTCACCATCAATGTTTTCCTGCCCGGCTTTGTTCCCGATAAAGATATTATTATACCCCTTATCGTTTGCATATCCTGAGGAGTCCCCTATAAATATGTTATCATATCCTGTTGTATTCATGAAGCCGCTCATGTATCCTATAAAAATATTATGATCTCCTGTAGTTACTCCTTTACCTGCCTGATAGCCAATAAAAGAGTTATAATTTCCGGTAGTCAATGAACTTCCACTTTCGTGTCCTATTAAATAATTGGTAGAAGTGAGATCCAGAAATTTGGCATTATTGCTTTTTCCGGTATTCCTTCCGCTCACTGCAAATCCTCCAATCGGCCCTTTTGCCGTTTGATTTACATATACCCGGGTACTGTCCGAAGTGGTCAGAAACATATCTTCCAGAATTCCCTTTTTGTTATTCCTCCCACTTACAGCAAAACCGCCGACTGGTCCTTTTGCCCCCTGGTTCACATAGAATCTTGCACTGTCCGGTGTAATTTTCATAATTTCGTATTCTCCTTTAAGGTTCTTAGAGGAATTTCTTCCGCTTACAGCAAATCCACCGACAGGTCCTTTAACTGAAGTATCATTTACGAAAACCTTTGCGCCATCCGGGAAAACGGCAAAAACAACATTACCGTTATAGTCTTTTACTACAAATAAGGTATCTGAATTGTAATGATCTATCGTTTTAGTTTGGCCGGCATATAAGGCATAGGGTACAGACAATAATTGAGTAGTCCCCATTTCGGTGTAACTAGTGCCTCCGTCAGGATCCAGTTCCAGTTTAATAAAATAAGGACCGTTATCCCAGGAAATATTAGAAAAATCATCAGTTTCAACAGTGCCTTCACCAATTTTCAGGGAAACTAATCCATGATCGTTTGTGTTTTTACTGTGTGTTTCTGAATATACTACTGTTCCTGTTTCTGAACCCTGTAGTATACTGATAAGGAGACTTACATTTTGGTTTTGCAGGACTTCTCCCTGAGAATCCCGAACCACTGCCTGGTAGTTAAAACTGTTAGGAGCCTGCGCGAGAAGGCTAATGACAGCAACCAGCAAAAAAAAGGTTAACAACAGTTTTTTCATCATTTGTTTAAATTTTTATTTTTTATCTTGTTTTTTCAATTCATTTTTTAATTGATATATAGCAAATTATAAATAATTTTAACTAAAATCAAGGGAGTGATAATTTTTTTTGATGAGTTAAATTTAAGTTATGCAGAACTCTTGTTTTCAGAATAATAAAAAACTAAGGAACTATTTTGATTTTATTTAAAAATTCTTCACAAAATTTTGAAGATGTTATTTTTCATAGCCCCGTCCTTTAGGGCGGGGTTAAGGTAAACCCTGGTATCCGTTCGATTTCTAAAAATTTTGTAAATTAAAATACAAAATTTTTAGAAATCATAGACACGAGGGACATTTGAATCCCCGCCCTAAAGGACGGGGCTATGAATTACAAAAAAACTAATTTGTTAAAGCAGGACAAAATCAAAACAGTTTCTAAAAGTTTATTTGTTGATTAGAACAAAGAAAAAGAATTATAAAAGGAGCAGATTAAACAGAGTTTATTCAATCTGGTTTAAAGTATTTGTGTATAAAACACTAAATATAAGATAAGATAAGATCCTTCAGTTCTATTTTTCCATGATGAGTTTTTCTAATTTTAAAATGCGGTCTTCGAGATCTGTAATTTTTTCTTTTTGAGTTTCAATGATTTTTTGTTGCTCTTTCATTGCTTCAATTATTACCGCAGAGAGATTTCCATAGGCAATACTATAATATCCATTGCTATTTTTTGAAACAACTTCCGGAAGGGTTTGCTCAACATCCTGAGCAATTAAACCTATTTCTCTTTTTTGCATATCAGATTTCCAGTTAAAAAACACTCCCTGCAATTTTAATATGTTATCAAGCGAAGAAGAGATTGGTTTAATGTTCGTTTTTAACCTTCTATCTGAAGAATGTAGCCAGCCAGATGTTGTATATGTTCCTGTTGAAGTGCCATTGTAAACTGTAAGTTTTTCACCAGGAGTGGATGTTCCAATTCCAACTTTTCCACTTTTCAGGACCACAAAAGCATTGCTTCTTGTATCCTCTGCCTGACCATTTCCTACCACAAAGATTGGGTCAAGTCCATTCCAGGAATTTGATCCCGGGAATGGAGACATATCATTATAAGACCCTACTGCAATTTCGCACCTTGAATTTGTATTTACATGGGATCCAATCGCAGCAGAATAATAACCATTTGTTGTTCCGGAAGTTGAGAAACAATAAGAATGATCTCCTATGGCTGTGGTGCTTTGACCTATTGATACAGCTCCTTCTCCATATGAACGAGCGCCTTCTCCCATTGCTATTCCATACCACTCAGTTGCAACAGAGCCATCTCCAAGAGCTAAACTGCTTGCACCACTTGCTTCTGTAGCATTTCCAAATGAGAATGAATATTGGTTTGTGGCTTTTGCATTTAAACCAAGAGCATACGATCCGAATCCACTTGCAATAGATCCCATACCAAATGCGTATGAATAATCTCCTGAGGCAACAGGTGCTTCAACATCAGTACCTACATGGTTTTTTCCACTACTGCCAAGTGAAAAACTTTTTAATCCAGTTGCTTTAGCAAATGTTCCAATAGCATAAGACCCTTCAGCTAAAGCCTGTGCATTATCACCAAAAGAGAAAGAACTATTTCCATGAGAAATTGCTGAGTTACCTATCGCTGTTGAATAGTTGCCACGAGCAACAGGCATATATCCTAACGCCTGAGAATAATCTCCAACTGATTTTGATTCAAAACCCGATGCGAGAGCGTTTGTTCCCACACTATCGGGACTTTCAATAAGCACTCTTCCGGTAAGGAATGCTTCCTTTTTGGGATACCATAAGACCATGGG
>CAZWHH010000242.1:0-4603 GCA_964633615.1 uncultured Bacteroidales bacterium
ATAACCTTCTTTGTTAATTGACAAAGGATACCTGAACCCGGTCAATTTCCTGAACTTCTTTCGAATTCGGTAGTATAATTGATACCGAATCTGGACAGGTTTAAGATGGCGGAGCGTATGGTAATATCTGGATATCACGGATTGAGCGAATTATTGCGAATTTTGTCCACGAATTATTTTGAAATGAGTGTGAGAAGATGAGAATCTGAGAAATGAGAAAATCAAATTGACCATTTTCCGGGATTTTTTTGCATGTTAACTAACATTCCCAGGATATCGTTATAATCATTGTTTAATTTTGAATATTTTTCCTTGTCCAAATATTTACACTTGTAAGCGAAATCGAGCCAATTTTGTGTTTCAGCTGCTTCTGCTTCACTTTCACTAAGCTTATTGGAAAAGGCTTTTGTATATTTTCTTCTTCGAAAAGCTTCAGAGATATTGCCACACACAGAACGAGAGGAACGCCTTATTTGATCTGTTAATGAATAAGTTTCTACTCTTGGAAAATCCTTAGAAATTTCAAAAATCGTCATTGCGCATTTAAATGCAGCTTGATAAACCCTTAATTCCCTATGACTCTTTATTATTTCCATATTATCTCATCTTCTTATCTTCTCGTCTTCTTATCTTCTCGTCTTCTCATCTTCCCAATTTCTCCCTTTCCCAACTTCTATTCTATCTCCACCCATTTACCTTCTTTCATGCTTTCAATAGCAGCGAAACTGGCCTTCATCGTATTAACAATTTCTTCAAATGGAATGATTGGTTCGCCTCCATTCCGGATGAATTGAAGAAGGTATTTAAATTGATTATAATGGCCTTTATCTTGTGAAGAAGATTTTGACTTAAACCCTTTAAAACCGTATCCTTTCAATTTTCTCCAGTTATCCATCACTAATGTTCGTTGCTGGGAAAAAACTTCCAGTCTTTCTTTTGAATATGCTTTGCTACCATTTGAGAAATAATTAATAACTGCATTGGAACCATTTTCATATTTTAACAAGATGCTTCCATTATCTGTGTTTTCTTTTGGATTGGTTCCCAAAGCATTCATGGAAACAGAGCGAACTCGACTGCCTGTTAAAAAGGTGCATAAATCAATAAAATGACAAGCTTCACCTATGATTCGTCCTCCTCCGACTTCAGGATCATGAACCCACATCTCCGGTGGAATATAACCCGCATTCATGGTCGCTGTAATATTAATCGGAATATTTTCTGTACCGATTAATTCTCTCATTTTCTCTGCCAATGGAGCAAAACGCCGATTGAAACCCACGGTTAAACTGATAGGTTGAGATACATTTTCATTTTTTGCATGTAAAGCTTCAACAATATTTTTCAGCTCCTCTTCATTCAAAGCAAGTGGTTTTTCTACAAACACATGCTTTCCGGCATTAATTGCTTCAATTGCCATTTTTGCATGCAAATTGTGCCGTGTGGTAATCAGTGCCAGATCAACTGATTCATCTTTTAAAACAGTAGAATAATCAGTAGTAGCGTTACTTATTTTATACTTCTTTGCAAGGGTTTTAGCTGTTAAACCTCCTCCGCTTGCAATATATTCAATATTGGCATCCAGTTGTTTCAATTTAGGAAGAATAGTAGCAGAAGTAAAATTCCCGGCACCAATAATCCCTATATTCCCGCTAGCGGGTTTTGTAGTTTTACTTTCCACCTGAATTACTTTTTGTCTTTCAGAAGCAGAATTGTAATTAATAACAGAGGCTATTGATCCGGGTTTACTCATATCCCGGTAAATTTCCCTGTAGTTTTCCAAATCTACCCTTTCGGTAATCAAAGGTTTTACATCTAGTCTATCCTTAGAAATAGCATCAAGAACAGCCTGGAAATTGCGTTTCTCTGTCCACCGAACATATCCTATCGGGTAATCCTGCCCTTTTTCCTCATAGTTTTCGTCATATCTGCCCGGTCCGTATGAACAAGAAACCTGGAATGTAAGTTCTTTTTCATAAAAATCTTCTCTTCTCAAATTTAATCCTATTACACCAACCAGAATAACCCGTCCTCTTTTCCTTGACATCTCAGCAGCCTGATGAATAATATCATTGCTTTTGCTGGAAGCTGTAATGATCACTCCATCGGCCCCGGTTTCATTAGTAAATTCTTTAACAAAATTAACGGGATCACTACCTTTCGAAGGATTTAAAGTGTTGATACCTTTTTGTTCTGCCAGTTCAATTTTCTTCTCATCAAAATCAATACCTACAACATTACATCCATTGGATTTTAATATTTCAGCTGTAAGAAGTCCAATCAATCCTAAACCTATCACCACAAAAGTTTCACCAAATGTAGGATTTGCTAATCTAATACCCTGCAGGGCAACAGAACCAATGACTGTAAAACTTGCTTCTTCATCAGTGACATTTTCCGGTACTTTGGCCACCAGATTTTTCGGAACAGAAACGTATTCTGCATGCTTTCCGTTGGATGCCACACGGTCACCGATATTGAATTCGGTAACATCTTTTCCTAAAGCAACCACTTCTCCCACATTGCAATATCCCAAGGGCAATGGTTGGTCCAACTTATTTCTGACTGAATCTATAGTAGGTTTTACTCCATCTGTCTTGACCTTATCCAATACCATTTTTACCTTGTCGGGTTGTTGTCGTGCTTTATCCAGATAATTGGCTTTGCCGAAATCAACTAACATTCTTTCCGTGCCTAAAGAGACCAAACTTTTGGTGGTTTTAATCAGTACTTCTCCTGATTTTACTGCAGGAACCGGAACTTCTTCTAACAGCGTGTCTCCTTTTTTAAGGTCTTGAATTATTTGTTTCATTGTCTATTTTATTAAATGTCTATAACTTAATCGCATTGGGAGCTTCTACTGTTATTTTCAATATAATCAAAATATTTTTTCAATATGATAATTGAAGGCTTCAATCATATTTTGAGGAGAATAATAATTAATATAATCAGAATAAGCATTCTTTCGCTTTAATAAATTTTCCTCTTTGTTATTGTAAGCACGTAATAAAATTCGAGGTAATTCACTATCTTCAGAGTAAATATAAGAATTGCCATTGTTGCAATAGCTAAACTCCGGACCTTGGCTTCTATTTTTATTTGTTATTATAGGCACACCATATGCAAAACTATGAATAACACTTAATCCCAATTCAGCAGGAGATACATAAGCTATAGCATTAGAAAAATATTCCAATAATTCATCATCATTATAACTGGGTCCTACGAATTTTACAAATTTTTCAATTTGATACTTCTTTACTAACATTTTTAAATCATTCAAAGCTTCTCCTTCTCCAACAATTAGTAATTCTAATTTTGTTTCTTTTATAGCAAAGAGAACACGATCAATCTCTTTTCTATATGTAAGCCGACCTACAAATATAAAATATTTATAGCCACTTGTTTGTCGACTATTTGAGATATAGAGTGTATTATTTGCAACTGAAATTTTTGATTTTTTAATTCCTATAGAAACTAGCTGATCTTTATTTTCTTGTGTATAAACTACAATACCTTTGGCAATTGAATAAACTAATTTTCTCACAAAAAGCACAATACTACTTTTGCTTTTACCTAGTCCTTGGCTCCATAATATCCATTTTTTCCAAGGGAACATTAAAACAAACAACCAAGTGTGTGGTTTTCTTATATTAAATGTAGAAATTATTATTTTATATTTAAGTAATTTTAGTGGATTTATCAAAGTTAGAGAAACATCATTAAACAAATTTATATTAAATGCCTCTTTGCTTATATTTTGATATTTAGGCGCTTGTATAAATCGTAAGCCATTGTGAATAATAAAGAAATCGTCAAATTTTTGTATAAAGTAGTCAATTAAAAAATAACGATAATGAGGAATACCAAATTCAAGTAAGAGTAAACAATTTTTCATCTTCATATTAAAAATTTTATAAACTGCTTTAAATAAATTTTTTATTATATGTGTCAAAACAAAGCCATTGTATCCATCAAGCATTGTAGAGCCACTGTGCCTCGTCCTGCAATATAAAGCTAAGTAACCTTTCTCTTTATCATAAAATATTTTAATTTCTAGATAAGTAAAATAAATATTAAGCTCTTAAAAACAAATATTTTTTCAATAAAGTTCTATATTAAGTAGCTAAAATTAAAACGCAAAATTATATGGTGAGCACATATTAGAGGAATTATAAATGGTAACTAAATAAAGGAAAAAATACAATATTACTATTGGAATTGCTCCAATTTGATTATTCTTGTTTTTCCAAAAATACATCACGATAATAGCCAATATTACTGGCCTAAAAATAGTTAGATATCTAATAAAACGGATTAGTAAAGGAAAAGAATAAAATAAATTGAATAATATTGCCCCAATAAAATAAAGCACAAAATAAATCTTTGTTTCTGGATATTTCTTTATAACTGGTTTGCTTAAAAGAATAATTACAAAGGTTATTAATTGCTTAAATATAAACCCTAAACCTACATTTATCTCTCGGGCAGCAAAATAACCATTTTCAAAATAATTAGTATAAATATCCATAAAAGAAAAATTATCCGCGATACTTGTATATATATTTAAGATTCTATCAACAAAATAGGAATTGTTAGAAAA
>CAZWHH010000243.1:0-4596 GCA_964633615.1 uncultured Bacteroidales bacterium
AGTATCAGTAATAGACAATACCGCCCCTGTCATCAGCTCCACGCACAGCGACCAGGCGTTGGATGCAGATGCCGGTTGCGAGGCGTCACTACCTGATTATACCACAGATGTAGTTGCCAGTGACAATTGCGATGCTGATTTGGATGTTCAACAGGTTCCGGTGGCAGGAACTTCTCTTACCGGGAGTGACAATGAAATAATTCTTTCAGTAACCGATGATGCAGGGAATGTTTCTGAAGTGAAATTTAATGTGTTGGTATCTGACACCATTGATCCTGTTATTTCTTGTGTGGATGATCAAACAATTAATTTAACGGAAGGAGAGCCTTCTTATTTTGTATCAGGTAATGAGTTCGATCTTGTTTCTGCCAGTGATAATTGCAGTATTGCTAATATTACAAATGATTATAACAATGCAGCAACTTTGGATGGTGCTGAATTCACATCAGGATCAACAAAAGTTACCTGGATAGTTACAGATGAGGCAGGAAATGAAAAACAATGCAGTTTTAATGTGATTGTGAATGAAGTTACGGGATTGGAAATTTTGTCACAAGGAAACATAAAGATTTATCCGAATCCTTCAAACGGACAGTTTAAAGTCCTTTGGAAAGGAAAAGATACAACAGTAAATTTATTTGTGTTCAGAATAGATGGAAGTGTTGTGTTGCAGAAAAAGTTAAATTCCGGTGAACTTTCTAATCTGGATTTGACAAATCAGCCTGGGGGTATTTATTTCCTGAAAGTATATCATAAAAAGGATGTGATAACCAGGAAACTGATTAAGCAATAAATTAATTAATTATGGTTCCCGGCTTATCCGGGAGCCATAATTCATAGAACAAATGTAATATTTTAACCAATTGAAATTTTCAAAAATTATCGGCTCTTTCTCGATATTGATTAGCAGATTTTCTTTTTTCATTTTCACACTGTATTAGATTGGATTAATTTTTGTAACTTGAATATTTAAAAAAACGTTATAAAAATTAGTTTTTATTTTATCTAAACTTAGTTAGCTATGAAAAAAATTGTTTTTTTGTTTAGTTTTTTCCTGCTCGCAAACATTTCTTTTTCGCAGGAGTTACCCTCACAAGCTCCAATTAATCTGGAATTTGTGAAATATATTTCTCAGATTAAGGATCAAAAGGTGATTGATGATCAAAGAGAATACTCATTAGGAAGAATTCCTCTTCCTGTAAAGCCTGATTTTAGTGCTTATAAACCCGAACCCGGCTTAAAGAATAAAAAATTTGATTCTTCTTATGATTTAAGAGATGAAGGGGGACTCACAAGTGTAAAAAATCAGGGGAACTGTGGTTCCTGCTGGACATTTGCCTCAATGGCGAATATAGAATCAGTATGGAAAATTAATGGTTATGGTACTTATGACCTTTCGGAACAGAATTTACACACCTGCAACAATGACTATGAATTTGACCACTGCAACGGGGGCAATTTCTATATGTCAACGGCTTATATGGCTAAAGGAATTGGCCCTGTGACCGAAGCAGATGATCCGTATCAGGCAGATTCTGATAGTTCATGCAGCAGTGGTTTAACACCCGTGAGGTATGTAACAGAAGCTATTTTTATTCCCACTAATGAGACAGACATAAAGCAGGCCATACTCGATCATGGTGCACTCTATACAAGTATGTACTGGCTGAGCAGTGCTTATAATTCCGGAGACTATACCTATTATTACGACGGGCCCGGTGATGGATCCGATGGGGGAGGCGGACATGCCGTAACTATAGTAGGATGGGACGACAATAAATCTACTGCAAGTTCAAATGATGGTGCCTGGATAATAAAAAACAGCTGGGGTTCCTATTGGGGAGAATCCGGTTATTTTTATTTGTCTTATGATGACGTTGAAGCGAATGATTTTGTAGCCTGTTTTACTCAAAGTATAGATTATGATTCACAAAGACATATTTTTGGTTATGATGATTATGGGTGGGTAACCAGCTATGGATACGGCGATGGTACTGATTATGGCCTGGTAAAATTTACTGCTGATGATGATTACACAGTTTCTAAAATAGGAACTTATGCAGTTGGTGCTGGTGTTAATTTGACTGTTACGGTTTATGATGATTACAGCAGTGGCAATTTATCGAATCAATTGGCTACAGGATCTAAAACCTGTACTAATCCAGGCTATTATACATTGGATTTGTCTTCTTCTTTTAACATAAGCAATGGGGATGATTTTTATGTGAAAGTTAAATATGAAAATGCGGGTGATCATCCTATACCTGTGGAAAAAAATTCATCAGGTTATCTTACTAATGCAACGATTGAATCTGGAAAGTGCTGGTTGAGTTCAGGTGGAGGAGACGGAACCTGGACAGCTTTAGGGGCAGGCACAGGTTATGAAATTGATCTTTGTATAAAAGCATATTCTACAATGAGTGGTTCAGGATACAATGTGACCTTTAATGTGGATGATGGTACAGACCCCTTAAGCGGAGCAACTGTTTCCATGGAAGGACATAATGATAAAACAACTGATGGTTCAGGGGTAGCTGAATATACAGGGGTATCCAATGGAACATATGATTATATAGTTTCGCTTTCGGGTTATGAGCAGGCTTCGGGCTCTGTATCTGTTTCTGATGGGAATGTAGTGGAAAATGTTACTCTTAATGAAGCAACATCAACCTATACAGTAACTTTTAACGTGGATGATGGATCTGACCCGGTTAGTGGTGCAACAGTTTCCATGAACGGATATGGAGATAAAACAACTGATGGCTCCGGAGTTGCTGAATATTCTAATATATCAAATGGAGACTATAACTACACAGTCACACATGATGGTTTTGAAGATGCAAGTGGTTCACTTACGGTCTCTGATGCAAATGTAACCGAGGATGTTTCGCTTACTCCACTTGCCACCTATACAGATTTCATAGATGCAGACGAGGTGCAAATTTATCCAAACCCGGCAAATGATCAAGTTGCAATTGAGTGCGATAAAACTATAAAGAATATTACTTTGTTAAACCTACAGGGTCAATTTATTACAGTGAAAGAGGTTCGGTCTGCTAAGGCTGTTTTTAATACAGATCAATATGCAGAAGGAATTTATATTTTGAAGATTGAAACAACTGATAATCAAACAATCAATAAGCGCTTTGTGATTAAGAGAGATTAGTGGTTATAAAGTTTTTGATATTGCAATTTTTATTAAGAGCCTGTGAATACTTCTCACAGGTTCTTTTTTATGTCAGGAATGGTTGTTGCCAAAGTTTTTTTCCAGTTGATTTTTAAAAAATATTTTTTCTTTCTGAAGATTTATATGGGGATATTGTTTTTTCATGTCTTCTATTTTTTCCAGTTGGGTGGTTAAAAATTTCTTATATTCTATATCAGTGGAGTTAAAAGGTTTGTGTTGAGAAGCGCTGATAATTTTTTGTATCGACTTCATCAAGGGCAGTTCGGAGTCGGAGATATAGGTATCCTTGAATTTTTCCCAGACATAATTGATTCCTGAAGTACCTGCGTGAACCATGTCTTCTGCATAAAACCGGTAATCTCTCAGGTCGTCCATGAAAATTTCGTACGAGGGGAAATATTCAGCATTGTCTGTTGTTTTTATCAATTCATGAATGCTGTACAATAAAATGGACTTACTCAACTGGTTCATTACTGCCCCGTCTTTCAAATGCCTTACAGGACTTACAGTAAACACAATTTTTATATCCTCATTAAACTGTCTGATATGATCTGTAAATGTTTTCCAGGGAGTGATGATATCCTCTGGGGAAAGTAAAACTCTTTCAAACTTGCTGGCCGGGATTTTATGGCAATTAGAAACGATCGTTTTATTTTTTAGATAACGGTACACATGGGAAGTGCCGAAAGTAATAAATAATAAATTTGTGTTTTTTAGAAATTTATGACTTTTTTCTACTGATCGGTTGATTTTTTCCAGTGCTTTGTCAATATCTGTATCTGAAAATGTCGTATCGTGATAAAAGCTAAAATATTTTCCATTGTATTTATTTAGATCTTCTTTTCTGAAAATTTGCTTGTTTATTATTATTTCCAGTGCTTTTTTTACTGAAACCGGGTTATAGAGTGTGCCAAAAGGATTGATAAGAACAGGAAATTTATAATAATCAAGTTTTTCTCCTATGTGTATGGTAAAACAGGAGCCAATTGAAAAGATATTCGAAGTATAATCAATTGTGAAATTTGATTTTTTAATGTCCGGAATGGTGCGAAATTTCATTGGTATAACGTTTGATTAATGGTTTAATAATCTGAGACTTATCTCTACCAAAGTCTCCATTTTTTTGATACTGCATCTCATGTAAATCTCATGCTTTATTCATTGCCTTTTGTCTGAAGGATGTCGATTAAGGTTTCATAAGTCTTTAAATTTAGATTTCAGCCACCTTTTGATGGTGGCAAATACTTTTTCTTTTTCCCTTTCATGATGCAGCTCATGGTACAATCCTTTCCATGAAATAAACTGGATGTCTTTGCCGGCTGCATTTGCGTTATACGTAAATTCTCTGCTTGCACCATAAGATGTTACCATATCTTTTGTTCCGTGCATTAAAAGAGTAGGAACCTCTA
>CAZWHH010000244.1:0-4563 GCA_964633615.1 uncultured Bacteroidales bacterium
AACTCTTCAACTTCATCAGATAATAAAATATCAAAATATTCTCTCATCTATCTATTGTTTAAAACGGATAAAAATACAAAAATGTTTCCATATATAGAAACAATTTGTATTTTATTTTTCGAATAGCCATTGCACCCCAGCATAAGTATAAACACAATTGTCTTCAATATTTGGTTAACCACCTTGTTTTTATCCTTGTTAAGCTAAGTTACTAATTTTCACATAAAAAAACGGGCATAAGAAAGGAAAATTTTTCAAAGGTTATTAACCATACCTTATAAAATATAACTTTTGGCGCTGGTGTTGTTTGGGTGAAACGGAAAGCTATATGCGCCTTGAGGATGATAATCAATAATTTAATTTGAATTTAATAGTTTTTCAGCAAACCCCAATTAAAGGTAGCTTTCAATACAACTTGGAGCAGACCCAGCCACTGCCTACCGATGGAGTATAAGCAGTACAGCCTGTCCCGGTTATTCCACCGGGAAGAACCGTAAGCCGGGTGGTCCCGTTACACTGAGTTATCGGGACAGGTTGTGAGAGGCGCTCCGGTGGGCTATTGGCTCACCGGTCATCTAATCGATTGTATGCAGTGTTAGTTCAACTATCGAGTTCATCTTTTTCTGCTATTTCATCCATTCTTTTAGCATCTTGTTCATAACCATCAGCAAGTCGGATTAATATATCTGCTGTTACAGGAAAATCATATTTTATCTGTTCTGCAAGTGATCGAAAATATTTTGCATGTTCTCTCTCTATATTTCCTCCATCAAATGGACCTCTTGTTGAAGAGCTTCTTTTATTAAATGTGGAAGCTGAAAATCCGCTTTTTAAACTTTTAGTGTTTATTTTTTCAATGACTTTACATATTACTGGTGGTGGCCAGGGTTCATCTTTTTCAGGGTATTCAGCCAGTACTTGACCAAGGTGTAGGTCTGCTACTTTTAACCTGCCTGATTGTTCTGCAAGTTTCCTCGCTTTTTCAATCCAGCTCCAAAGAATTTCTTTATTAATGTTTCCTTCCTTATTCACACCTGGAATCTGCTTCCATGAGCGAAGAAGTTCATAAGCGTTTCGACCTCTATTTCTTTTTACTTCATCAGATATGTCTTCTCTTTCTTCTTCTTTATCAGACTTATATATCCATTTTAATACTTCAATGAAAAATTCGGGATTGTTTGCCAATTCTTCATGAAGTAATATAGGTTTATGTGCAGATCCTAATGATGCCAAAAGCGGAAGGTATAACCATTCAAGGCGCAATAAATCAGATTTATCTATATCCATCCGTGTTTCAATTGCTTTAACAATTCTGATAGCATGATAACTGTTAAGCTGCTTTTCTTCTTCCGAATTACTAGTAGCAGCTTTCTCCAGTACTTCCACTATTTTTTTAGTAGGAAGCTTTTCCGGTTCGTGGTATGTAATATAAAAAGCACTGATAAATCTGTTTACTTCTATTAGCTTATTAATACCGTAAACCATGTCATCTTCAGGTACTCCCCAAAAACGTGGATAGATATTCTCCCAATAACTTTTTTGAGTTGCTGTGCTGGTCTTTTCGAGAAACTCCCAGACTTTTTTTGATTGAACTACCTGTTGAAATATTCTGGCTAATTGCGTATCTGTAAACTCAATTTCTTTTAGCTTTTTATACAATGTAAACACCCAATCAATCCCATTAATAATTGATTTTCTTAGAATAAAGCGCTGAATAAAATTTAAAACATGAAAATCATCTTCTTTCAAGTATTCACACAACGACAAAATTTCATCCTTATTATCAATAATCCAAGCTAATGTGTCACCATATATCCGTGTTTCTTTAACTGTTCTGACTAATCCTTTCACTTTTTGAAACCCAAACTCTTGGTAAATCGATTTCAATCCTTCAACCCTTCTTTCTACAACTTGTTTCTCTTGCTCCCTAATTGAAAGCTCTTTTTTCTCTATTCCATCAGGAAAATTTGGCCAATGGTCATTGAACATCCATATCACTCGATCAATAGGATCAGCTGGTTGCAGTTTTTGATAGATATCTTCATACCTCTTTAATAATTTTTCGGATAGAGCCCATTGTGCATCAGGATAAGATCTGTGTTGAGACAATATATTCCTGAGAGCATGCCAGGCTGAGTTATTCGTTATTTCTATCTTTTTAAGATTGGATTCAATAAATGTCAATACTTTATCCCTATCGGCAGGTTGTATTTGTTTTGATTCTGACATTTCTAACAGATCGGCCAGTTTCTCTTCGGAGTAGTCAAAATGCTCTATCAGTAGATGGAGAACATGCGAATGCGTAGAAAATATTTCTGCCCACTGATATTGATTATCAAAACTTCTTTCAAACAAGCGCCATCTTAACTTATGCGTTGGGAACGCTGCTCCCGGACCTTTTGGAATCATTCCTTTCAACAACTCCCATCCTGTTTCGTACTCTTTTTTAATGATCTGCTCCAATATATTCATTCGATCTTCAAAGGATGCGAGCGTTTGGTAATGCCAAGGCTTATATATTTCGCGGAGACTGTTTAAAGGACGATTTGATAATTTACCCCCAGGGTCTAAACTGGCTAATTTTGCGAGCAGTATAGAAGCATCATAAACGTATTCTTCTGTCCATGCTAGCCCCTCCAACGCCCATAATAAACCGGTGTGATGGCTTGTTGGAGTGAGCCAGTTGTCCTCTTCCTGGAACATATCCATGATAGGCTTATTATCCAAGGCCAAGGAATGATAAGCCGACTCAAAAAAACTTTTTGGAGAAGCTTCAGCGATTAATGGCATTTCATAATCTCTGGATGACCAAAGATCACCGGAAGCATCATAAAGAAGTTCTTTAATTATGCTATCCACCCATTCCTGTGCATGGAAATTTTCCTGAAACTTCAGTTTGTTACCATGTAAACCAACCAGAATCATGGATTGTGTTAACCCTTCACGACACCATGCAGAATATAAAGACACCTTGCCCCTGATAGAGGCCATTTGTCTTTCTACTGGTTCTAATTTAAATGCCGGATTTATTTCTTGCATCACCTCAAGAAAACATGCCCTCAGGTTTTCAAAATCTTTGGCTGAAATAAGATTTGAAAGGTTTGTCCATGCATCTAGTGGGGAAGTAAGGCGCCACGAGCTCCCGATTTTAATTAGTGGTGGTGATTCTACCTCCAACCATTTATAAAGTTTATCCGAATAGGTGTCATAACTTTCTCCCGAAAGTTGTTCTAATACTTTTCGATCTCCTTCTTTAGTCTCATCCCAACGGCCAATTAGGAGGACGTAAATTATTTCATTGATTTTGTCCTGATATTTCCATTTTACCCTATTTAATGGGAATCCTAATAGTTTTTTTATAATCGTTATATCCCTTCCAGCCTCTTTTGAAAACTTAGTTGCATTTTCTTTAGAAACGCCGGTGTTAATCAATGCTTGTATCTGTCCATCTCTGTCAGGTTTAGGAGGCTCTATAATATCTTTTGAATTATAGGGATCATCGGGGCCCAAGGGGAGTATTACATGATGATTCCGTCCAACTGCACTATGTAGTGTTGCTGTGTCTTCAAATTTTGTGATTAAATTTAACTGAGAACTATTCTTTTTAATTACTCTGAAATCTGCAAGAGTTTCAAGAATTAGGCTTTTCGAATAAAATTGTTCTTTCAGTTGCCCACCTGCTTTCAATACCGTAGCAATAACAAAAGCTACCGCCTCATCCTTCGTTGATGCTCTTACTGCCATAAGGTTGGGCTCTCCTTGTAAAAAATTAACCAATTGCTGACTATTGCTCTCCCTACCGGACAAAACAAGTTCAGGAACAAGAGTTATTCCTTTTGGACCTATAGACCACTCTTCCCAAAAATCTTCAATGGTAAGGCAATTTTCATAAGACCTTCCAAGTATTGTTCCAATAAACCATTTGGAAGTTATATCAGTAATATCCAACCAATTTTGAAGATTTGTTGAATCGTATGCCCGAACATCTGCCCAAACATTTTGAGTTTTCTTCTCTTTTACCCACTCCTCCTTATCTGTCCAACAACTGGAAGTAACAAAAATGAACGTTGCTTTCGACTTATCGAACCCTAAACTATCTTTAGTTCTTTTGTCATAATCTGAATCTGCCTGTGTTTTACCCCCATTCGTTTTGAATTCCCAGAGTGATATATACTCAGGAACAAAAGTGGTTTCCTCTTTACATTGAACTATTCCATCCCACCCTCCAATAAACACAGCACTGCCAGAAGGGACTTCGAAAAAAGTACTTCTTGGGGTCGTTTCAAAAATTAATTTAGAGATTAAAAAAGGAAATTCTCCCTTGGCCTCATGTCTTTTACCCCATGCTTCGATTTCGGTTCTGTCTATTGGTATCATCTTAATATAGAGTTTTTCTACATGGCATACAACATTTAGCTGTATGCGCCGTGCGGGGTTTTCACAGACGCGTTCTCATCCCCCGATACGAAATTTTGCTAAAGCCGACTACCTTAAAAACTGGAAGCCCTCCCGCATGGCGTATTACAGCCTGTTGAACTAAATCCGCCAAAGGCGGATAGCTTC
>CAZWHH010000245.1:0-4561 GCA_964633615.1 uncultured Bacteroidales bacterium
GCTGAATAAATGATTTAGTTCATTCAAAATAATAATTGAAAATTCCTCATGAGAAAATTCCTTAATTAGTTTTCTTTCCAGGGTGTGAGAGAAGGGCCCATGTCCCAGATCATGAAGCAGTATAGCAATTTTAACGGCCCTGGCTTCCTCATCTGTTATTTCATGACCTTTAGACCGGATTATGTCAATGGCAGATTGCATTAGATATACAGCTCCCAGTGAATGTTGAAATCTTGTATGCACTGCACCTGGATAAACAAGGTGGGAGAGTCCTAATTGTTTAATTCTTCTGAGACGTTGAAAATACGGGTGTTCTACCAGATCGTAAATAAAATCATCATCAATATTAATAAATCCATAGACCGGGTCATTTATTATTTTTCTTTTATTCATTGATTTTAAATTAATTGTATTTTTACCGGAACAAAACTAATAAATTATATTGTATCCTGATTATTTTGAAAAAATGAAAAAAATAAGAATATATTTATTTATTTACTTGTCTGTTAAATAGATTATTTTTATTTTTGCACCGAAAAATTAAAGTAATAGAATGAAGTGGGGACAGCGTCCCCACTTTTTCGTATCACGCAGTTAAAGAATATGATAAGCAAAGAAGAGGTAATTAGTGTAGTTTCGGAAGGATTGGATAAAGATCATTTTTTTATTGTTGAAATCAAGGTAAAGAATGACTATATTAAAGTGGTGCTGGATGGCTATGAGGGAATTAACATAAAAGAATGTGAACAAATCAACCGGTTGCTGAAAAAGCATTTTGGAGAGAGACTGGATACTTATACATTAGAAGTTACTTCTCCGGGCTTAAAAGCATCATTCAGAGTAAAAGAACAATACGAAAAAAACAGAGGTGAGGAAGTAAGCGTTCTTTTGAATGATGGTGCAAAAGTAAACGGCATCCTGAAAGATTTTACTGAATCGGAGCTTTTACTGGAGAAAAAAGAAAAGAAAAAAACTGAAGGTACAATCGAAAGAATATATTTTGATCAAGTTAAATCAGTAAAATTAGTTTTATCATTTTAAATTAGAGAAAGATGGATAATTTGAATTTGTTTGATACATTTAGCGAATTTAAGGAGCTCAAGAATATAGACAGAGCTACAATGATGAACGTCCTTGAGGAGGTCTTCAGAAAATTATTAATTAAATATTTTGGGACCGATGAAAATTTTGATATAATTATTAATATAGACAAAGGCGATTTTGAAATATGGAGAAACCGGGAAGTTGTTGAAGATAATGAAGTAGAGGATGCCAATCTGCAAATACCCATATCAAAAGCTAAGAAGATTGATGAAGACTATGAAGTAGGTGAAGAAGTAACAGATGAGGTTAAGCTTAATGATTTTGGACGAAGGGCTATTCTTTCTCTGAGACAACATTTGACTTCAAAAATACTTGAAATTGAAAGAAATAATGTATTCAGCAAGTATAAATCAAAAATTGGACAAATTGTTAGCGGAGAAGTCTACCAGGTATGGAAGAGGGAAATATTGATTCTTGATGATGAGGAAAATGAACTTATTTTACCAAGAGAAGAGCAGATTCCTTCCGATCATTTCAGAAAAGGGGATTTGCTAAGAGCAGTGGTGGTTAGAGCTGAAATGAGAAACAACCGACCGTTGATTGTTATTTCCAGAACTTCACCGATATTTCTTGAAAGACTTTTTGAGTTTGAAGTTCCGGAAATTTATGACGGGTTGATAGTTATTAAGAAAATTGTACGTGCGCCCGGTGAAAAAGCAAAGGTTGCTGTCGAATCTTATGATGAGAGGATTGATCCTGTCGGATCGTGTGTTGGAATGAAAGGTTCAAGAATCCACGGTATTGTCAGGGAATTACGGAATGAAAATATTGATGTGATCAATTATACTAAAAATACTCAGTTGTTTATTACCAGGGCACTGAGTCCGGCGAAAATTAATTCTGTCAAAATTAATGAAGAACAAAAAGAGGCAGAAGTTTTTTTGGATCCGGAAGAAGTATCACTGGCCATTGGTAAGGGCGGCCTTAATATAAAACTGGCCAGCCAGCTGACCGGATACGAAATTGATGTTTACAGGGAGAGTGAGGAAGACGAGGAAGATGTGAATATTGATGAATTTTCAGATGAAATAGAACAGTGGGTACTGGATATGTTAAAATCTGTCGGACTTGATACTGCAAAGAGTGTTTTAGAGTTAAATCGGGAGGAACTTGAAAGAAGAACAGACCTGGAAGAAGAAACTATTGATGAGATCATTAAAATTTTTAAGTCAGAATTTGAATAATTTAACAGATTAATTATATTTTAGCCGATTATTTAGGTTCAGCAGTGTTAATAATGTGAGGTGAATTTATGGCAAAAGAAAATAAAGCAATAAGGCTTAGCAAGCTAGCGAGAGAGTTTAACGTGGGAATATCGACAATTGTTGATTTTCTCAAAAAGAAGGGCTATGATGTTAAACCAAATCCTAATGCTAAAGTTACACAAGAACAATATGAACTTTTGGCTAAGGAATATAGCTCTGACATTAATGTGAAAAAAGAGTCAGAAAAGTTGAACATGAATAAAAGCCAGGAAGACGAAGAAGACTCCGTGGGTAATACTGATGCAATTGAGGATGAAGACGAAGAGATAACTGAAAAAGAAGATTCAGAGGATGAAATCCTGATTAAAGATGTGAGTGGTAAGAAAGAAGAGAAAAAGCCTGAAAAAGAAGAAAAGAAAGAAGAAGACCAAAAGGAAAAAGAGGAGCAAAAGCCGAAAGTAGTTGGAAAAATAGATTTGGATTCTTTTGATAAGAATGAACCGAAAAAGGAAAAAGAATCTAAAAAAGAAGAGCAAAAAGAGGAAGAAAAGGAAGAGACTAAAGCTGCTAAAAGCAAGAAAAAGACTGAACCAAAGGAAGAGCCAAAAGAAGAAAAAGAGGATACGAAAAAGACGGAAAAATCCGGGGAGGAACATCCGGACCAAAAGGAAAAGGAAACAGAAGAGACCGAAGAGACACAGGGAAAGCAGCCTAAAGAAGAGTCTTCAAAAGAGGAAGAAGATTCTGATGAACACATTAAGGTAGTTGGTAAAATTGATCTTAGTACCATCAATCAAAAGACAAGACCGGACAGACTCTCCAAGAAAGAAAAAGAGGAATTGAGGAAGAAAAGAAAAGACGTAAAGGCAAAATCAACAAAAGAAGAGGAAGGAAAGGAAGAATCAAAGGAAAAATCCACCGAATCCTCCGATGACCAGAAACCTAAAAGAAAACGAAGAAAGCGAATTCACAAGGATAAAGAGAAAGTTCAGGTAGATGAAAAGAATAAGAACAAATCTGAAGATAAGAGAAAACCATCTACTAAGAAGAAAAAGAAAAAACCGGTTAGAAATGAGGTAGATGAAGAGGATGTTCAAAAAGAAATTAAAAAAACATTATCGCGCTTAACCAATAAAGGAAAATCAAAAGCTTCCAAATACCGGCGAGAAAAGAGGGATGCCCTCAGTAAAAAGAAACAGGAAGTAGAAGCAGAACAAGAAAAAGAAAAAAATGTACTGAAGGTCACTGAATTTGTATCAGTGAGTGAACTGGCATCTATGATGAATGTAGAAGTGAACGATGTGATTGCTACCTGCATGAATCTTGGTCTGCTGGTTTCTATTAATCAGCGCCTCGATGCTGAAACTATGGCCCTGGTTGCCGATGAATATAATTATAAGGTGGAGTTTGTAAGTGTTGAAGTGCAGGAAGCCATTGAAGAGAAAGAAGATAGTGAAGAAGATCTCGAGCCGCGGGATCCTATTGTTACTGTAATGGGACACGTGGATCATGGAAAAACTTCATTGCTTGACTATATAAGAGAAACAAATGTGATCGGGGGTGAAGCAGGAGGAATCACACAGCATATTGGAGCATACAAAGTGAAAGTGGATGAAGGAAAATATATTACATTTCTGGATACTCCGGGACACGAAGCTTTTACAGCTATGCGTGCACGGGGAGCACAGGTTACAGATATTTCGATTATCGTGGTTGCCGCGGATGATAACGTGATGCCACAAACTGTTGAAGCCATTAATCACGCCTCTGCAGCTGGAGTGCCCGTTGTATTCGCGATCAACAAAATTGATAAACCCGGGGCTAACCCTGAAAAAGTAAAAGAGGAACTGGCCAATATGAATTACCTGGTAGAGGACTGGGGAGGTAAATACCAATCTCAGGATATATCTGCGAAGCAAGGTAAAAAAATAGAACCGCTACTTGAGAAAGTGCTCCTGGAGGCCGAAATACTTGAACTTAAAGCAAACCCAAATAAACAGGCAATGGGTACAGTGATAGAATCCTGGTTAGATCAGGGCAGGGGATATATATCCAATATCCTGGTGCAAGCCGGAACTTTGAGAATTGGTGATATAATTCTTGCTGGCAGCCACATGGGAAGGGCTAAAGCCATGTTTAATGAAAGAGGCAAAGAGGTGAAAGAAGTTGGGCCTTCTCAGCCAGTTCAGTTATTAGGCTTGAATGGAGCGCCACAGGCCGGCGATAAGTTCAATGTAATGGATACCGAGAAA
>CAZWHH010000246.1:0-4544 GCA_964633615.1 uncultured Bacteroidales bacterium
GCACCTTTGATGAGGACGTGGATGTAACAACAGGGTCCGGACCAGGAATTACAACTTCTGCTGAATATTTAGATCTCTGGAAAGAACATGATCTTTCTTTAAGGTCCTGGTCTACTAAAAAGAACAATGCGCTTACACTGGGCTGGAGGAGAGACACAACAGAAATGAATTATACTACGGAAACTCTGTGTGATACCGATTCAATACCCGGTTACCATATTAAAATCCCGAAAGATTTTATGAAATCAAAAGGGTTGGGTAGCAGTTCTGTCTTGCTTTTCTCTGCAGCCAATACCGAAGAAAAAGTTCCGGAGGAGGAAGAAAAAGAAAACGATAAGAATGAAAAAGAAGAGGAGAAAGAGAAGGAAAAGGAAAAAGAAAAAAAAGAAGAAGGTAAGGATAAAAAGAAGGAAAAACCTGTGCAGGTTGATTTTTCAATTAAACTGGCAGACCTGCAGGGAGACACTGCTATTGTTCCTTTGAGTGAATTTGCGTACATACCTCCTGTTTTTAAAGCCAAATTTTTAAAACTAAAATCCCAGAACAAAAGATATGGAGGAGACCACGAAGTGACACTACAGGATTTCCGTTTGCCTCTGAAAGCTTTTGTTGATAAAAACCCCGATTTCAATCCGGCTAAACTCAGAAGAATCTCATTTATTTTCGACCAACAGCCCGAAGGGGTTGTAGTCATTGACAGAATTGGATTTTCAGGTCTCTGATCGAATTCGCCACGCCGCTCCAGGGGGGTTGGCAGATTGAACAATAAAGCTAAAGTAAATCTGGAAATTCAGAAATGAAACTTTCGATACTGAGCTTCCGCTTTTGATACGTGACTATACCTACGGGGGTTTCTGAAGTTTTGATAAATTATACTTCTGCGGTTTCAGTCTTTTTTTTGTTAGAAAAAGTTTGTAAACAAGAACAGCATTTTTCTGGATTTTTTTATATCTTGTATATTTATAATTAATTGTCTAATAAAAAAATTTGCTTATGAAACCCACTCAACTTGGTATTAAAATCATTCGGATTATACTGGGAGTTATTCTCCTGGTGTTTGGTCTAAACCATTTCTTTCAGTTTATGCCCATGCCGCAGCCACCGGAACCGGCAATGAATTTTATGGGAGCATTAACTGCTACCGGCTTTATGTGGTCACTGATTGGCATTGTTCAGGTAATATCCGGCATATTTTTAATTATAGGCAGATATGTAGCTTTAGGCTTAGTTCTATTCGCTCCTGTGGCACTTGTAATACTTTTACATCATATATTCCTTGATCCGGCTGGTGGATTAATAGGATACATCACTTTTATCCTTGAAGTACTTCTGCTTTATGCATATCTGGGAGCTTACAAGCCAATGCTGCAGCAAAAGGCAGAATAAATAAACACATGCTCAGCAGAATGTCGTAACTGGAGCTTGGCGGTATCTGTAATTCAGTTCCGTATCAGCCGATTCCAAAAGCCCGCTAAAGTGGGGTGGATGTTCATTCTCCTCCCATGCTGGAGAAACTGTGTGAAAATGCAACTTGATGTCAATTATTTACCATGCCATTTATGGCGTGGATTAAGGCTACACCCCTCACCAGTAAAGGCTCATATCTTTAGCCAGGAAAAAAATTGAGACAGCTTAAAGATATAAATAACTTTTGGGCTAAAGCCCAGAAAATCAAACTTGTCCTACCACCGCCATAAATGGCGGCGTAAGTCATTTACATAATAAAAATATATTTGCATTTTCACACACCATGTTTATCGTGGTGACCGAATATACCCCAAATCATCCATTCAGCCCGTTTACGGGCTTTGGTGGGGTGTAGGGTGTTTGTCGGAATTTTTCCGATATCGCTTCCCGTAAGTGGTACAGGCTATGAAATCGCTCTTTCTCCCTGGTAAAACTACGAAGAAGAAGTTTTGCTAAGTTGCAATTCCGCAGTTCTTGTTTTGGTAGTCTTGCAAACCGAAAACATTTTAGCAGTCACACCTCCGACAATCTTATTTTTCTTATATTTGAACTACCTTGTTTTACCATGAAAGGCCAATACAAAAAATTCTATCTTGTTTTTAAACTAAAATAAATTGTATGCGCAAATATTTTTATTTTATTTATTCCTCTTGGTTCATGTCTGTTTTATTTATTTTCATTTCTATATCAATGGCAGCTGCTACCTTTATTGAAAATGATTTCGGAACCGGCGCCGCTTACGAACTGGTTTATGATGCGGCTTGGTTCGAAGCGCTATTTGTATTGATGATTTTAAATTTCCTGGGCCAAATATTTCGTTTCAGGTTATATCGAAGAAATAAGCTCACAATATTATTTTTTCACACAGCCTTCATTGTTATAATTATTGGTGCCGGTCTCACAAGGTTTTTTGGCACTGAAGGGAGTATTCACCTTAGAGAGGGAGAAACAAAAAATTTCTTTAAATCAAATGAATGGCACCTTACACTTCAAACAAAAAACAATGATGGCGAAATAAAGGAAAAAGACAGTGAACCTTTTACAATAACCGAAATAACGTCTGATAATTACAAAAAAAATGTGAACCTGAACGGGAAAGACTATCAACTGGAATTTACCGGCTATTTACCCAATGCTCAAAAGATGATCGTTGATGACCCTCATGGAAAACCCATGATGATGATCTCTGCAAAACAAAAAGGTGGCTCCCGCGAAATTTTTATTATGAAACCCGGGGAAACAAAAGCATTAGGAAAGCTATCCATTGGTTTTATGAATCCTGGTTCTCATAATGTGCAACTCAAATTTAAAAATGATTCTTTCTATATCCGTTCGTCTGGTGAACTTTCAAGGACAAACATGCGTGATTCCATCTCCACAAAATTCCAACCCGGACAAGAAACTGTTTTTTCTCCCGAATATCTTTACAGAACAAATAATTGGAGTTTAGCTGTACGGAACATGAAAGGTTCCGGTAAGCTTGAACCTGTTCGTAATCCTCACCAAAACAATAAATTGCAGGAAGATGTAATGATGTTTGAGCTTTCAGGTGGGTCCGAATCGCATGAGCTATACCTATGGATGAATAAGAATGAGGTAAAACCTGCAACGTTCAGTACCGGCGGTGAACAGTTAAAACTTTCCTACGGACCCCAAAAGATTCATCTACCTTTCAAACTCCGTTTGAAGGATTTTAAAATGGAACGTTATCCCGGCTCTCAAACCCCTTCTTCGTACAAAAGCAAAATTATCCTTTCTGATCCCCAAAACAACGTTAATAAGTCATACACTGTATTTATGAATAACATTTTGAAATACAAGGGCTACAGGTTTTACCAGTCTTCATTTGACAGAGATGAAAAGGGCAGTGTGTTATCTGTCAACTATGATCCCTCCGGAATGATCGTTACTTACATTGGATACGCTCTTTTGGGAATTTTTATAGTACTTTCACTTTTAAATAAAAAATCCCTTTTCAGGCAGATTAAGCCTTCTCATTGGAAGATTCCTATAAAAAAGACTACCTTAATTGCATTTATAATACTTCTCGGAACTTCCACCATCAAGGGAAACCAGAATGAGTGGACTGTTGATAAAGATTTGGCAGAAGATTTCGGTGAAGTTCTTGTTCAGGATAACAATGGGAGAACAAAACCCCTGTATACATTAAGCAATGATATAATCAGAAAAGTCTACCGTAAAAATCAATATAAAAATCTGAACTCGATGCAGGTTTTTCTTGGATTTTATTATGATTTCAGCTCATGGAAGAACACACCAATTATAAAAGTTAGTAACAAGAGGATTAAAAATATAATCGGAATCACTGCTGATTATGCTGCAGTAACTGACCTGGTTAATCTACGAACAAATACCTATAAATTAAAAGACCATGTAAAAGGGATTTACGATAAGCTTGCTTCAGAGCGGAATAAATTCGACAAAGAAGTACTCAAAGTCGACGAACGATTGAATATTCTATCAATGATCTTTAGCGGTGAGATGCTTAAAATTTTCCCCGCAAACAACCACTCCGATAAATGGGAAACACCTGATCAAGCGTCCAGTTATGCTTACAGCAAAGATGATTCTCTTTTCTTTAAAAAGGTACTCAGCATAATATATAATTCTGTTTCGCATGGCAAACCGGAACAAGCAAAAAAATATATTGAGTCAATAAAAAATTATCAACGCCAATATGCTACGTATTCACTTCCCTCAAAGTCAGAAGTTAATGCAGAGATACTCTATTACAAACTAAATATTTTTGAAAAATTATTTCCTTTTTATGCTGTTACAGGGCTGTTGTTAATCATGATACTGATGTTCAATATTGTTAAAGGGAGAAACACCGGAACTATTATCATACAATTTTTTATCAGCATTCTGATTTTTGGTTTTTTATTTCACACAGCCGGACTTGGACTGCGTTGGTATATTTCGGGTCATGCTCCCATGAGTAACGGCTATGAATCGATGCTTTTTGTTTCCTGGGCGACTATTCTAGCAGGAATCTTATTTTCCGGTAAGTCAAAACTCACTCTTGCAGCCACCTCGATACTTGCCGCTTTAACATT
>CAZWHH010000247.1:0-2504 GCA_964633615.1 uncultured Bacteroidales bacterium
TCCCGGAGCTTTTCCCAATTGAATTTTATTCCGTTGCCGCCCCTGAAATCGCCCCGTGTGTCAAAAAGAAAATAATCAACAGCTTCACGGTATGCTCCCAGGGATGCAAAGTTAAAATGAGGATCGATGCTGAAAGACTTAATAACTGAAAAGCCCTTTTCTTTAAGTTTCAGGCAAAATTCTGCTGTTTCATCACCATGTAATTGTAAGTAATTTATAGGCAATTCACGGTATATGGTTTTTATACATTCCGGCGAACTATTTACAAAAACACCCACTTTGCGTACCTTGCTTTGCCAGAATATTTCAGATTTTTCATGGAATAAGTTTGCAGCGTACCTTGGAGAAGCGGCATGAAAAATAAATCCCGCAAAGTCTGGCTCTACTTCATTAAATAATTGGTTGATATTTCCGGGATATTTTAATCCACATACTTTCAGTTTCATTGGTTTAAAGTTTAATTATTAGTTTCATAATCTGAGACTTATCTCTACAAAAGTCTTCATTTCTTTGTTACTGCATCCCATGTAACCCTCATGTTTTATTCAGTGCCTTTTGTCTGCATGATTTAGATTAGGTCTCATAAATTTACTTTTGTCTTATTTTGATATTGAAGTTTTTCCAGGTTTGAGATAAACCGTTTACAGGCCTCTACCGGATTAGGATTTTTCATAAAAGTTTCTCCTATTAATAACCCGTCAAAACCATTCCTCTGAAGATGAAAAGCCATCTCAGGAGTAGTTATTCCACTTTCGCCTATTTTAATAAACTGACCGGGAACAGCTTCTTGCAGACGTAACGATTGTTGAATATCAACCCTGAATGTTCTTAGATTGCGATTGTTAATGCCCACCAAATCCACATACTCATTTAATTTATCCAGCTCGTTTTCATTATGTATCTCAAACAGAACTTCCATCCCCAGTTCATGAGCAAATTGAGCCAAGTATCTTAACTGTTCCTTATGTAACATAGACGCTATAAGCAAAATAGCATCTGCTCCATAAGATTTCGCTTCCAGCAGTTGATAAGTATCCAGAATAAAGTCTTTCTGTAAAATGGGACAATAATTCTCTTTTCTTGCTCTTTTCAAATATTCCAGTGAACCACCAAAAAAATAAGAATCGGTCAATATTGATAGAGCAGATGCCCCGGACTGCATATAACCAAGAGTTACGCGATTCACATCAGCCGAATAATTAATGTACCCCTTTGCAGGTGACCGCAATTTAAACTCTGCAATAACCCCGGTTTTATCCTTACGTAAAACATACTTCTTCAGGGAGACAGTCTCTGTGCTAAAGAAAGCACTTCTTTCAAGTAATTTTTGAGGATATAGGGTCTTGCGTTCACTTACTTCCTTTTTCTTATATTCAAAAATTTCATTCAGTATATTCTGTGTCTTCATTACTGCATATTTATTAATTGATTAAAAGCCTTTAAAGCATCTTTATTCATGAGAGAATTATAAGCCTTCTCCACACATTTGTCCAATGAATGATCAGGATAAATAGTTTTCAGTCCCATGGCAGCATTTGCAATGGCAACCTGATTCTGAGATGAAGAACCTTCTCCCTCCAGTATCTTCTTAAAAAGCCTGGCAGAACGCTCAATTGTATCGCCACCCAATATGGAATCCGGTTGCACTCTTTTAAAACCAAAAGATTCAGGGGAGAGAAAATATTTACCAAAGGAGGCTTCAACTCGAGCCATACCCGTAAGTGAAATCTCATCGTATCCATCCAGGCTATGCACAATGGCATGATTTTTATCCAAATCCTGGTAAAGATAATGATAGATACGACTAACCTCTGAGCTATACACCCCGACTAATTGGTTAGCCGGATTCCCGGGATTTACCATGGGTCCGAGCATATTGAAAAAAGTCTTGATTCCCAAATCCTTTCGAACAGGCGCTATATTTCTCATAGCAGGATGAAACAACGGGGCATGTAAAAAACAAATTCCCGCTTTATCAACCTCCTTTTTTAATTTATCCGGCTTATTGGAAAACCGGTAGCCGAAATACTCAAGAATATTTGAGGATCCACATGCTGATGAGACACTGTAGTTTCCATGCTTCAATACCTTCTCACCTGCTCCTGCAGCAATAAATGAGGCCAGCGTGGAAATATTAAAAGTATTCTTCTGATCACCCCCCGTACCACATAAATCAATCGTGTTAAAGTCCGGGAAATCAACAGGAATACACAGATCAATCATAGCATCCCGGAAACCAGCTAATTCATCAATTGTAAGATTTCGCATCCGGTAGACTGTCAGGAAAGAGGCCATCTGGGATGTATTATTTTTACCATTGGCCAGGTCGGTTAAGATCTGCTGTGATTCTTCCCGGGATAAAGATTTATGTTCAAATAGTTTTTCTAAGGTCGCTTTCATAAAATTAAATTTAGATTTAACAAAATAATTTTTGTGAAGACAGGTTGTTTGAATTGAAAGATTCATTATCAGCACTTGCCAGATTTACAGTAGATTCTTTACCG
>CAZWHH010000247.1:2604-4535 GCA_964633615.1 uncultured Bacteroidales bacterium
TGAATTGAAAGATTCATTATCAGCACTTGCCAGATTTACAGTAGATTCTTTACCGGCAAACCAGTTTAACAAGATTTGTCTTCCGTATGGAGTCATTACAGATTCCGGGTGAAACTGAACTGCTTTAACATCATATTCTTTATGGGCTATAGCCATTGCAATTCCATGCTCATCTACAGCAGTTATAGTTAATTCGTCAGAAAAATCACTGTTTTGTACAGCCCATGAATGATATCTCCCTGCTTCAAATTCATTCGGTATTTGCCTGAATATTCGTTCCTGATTATCTGTGATTCGTACCCGGCTAACTTTTCCATGAAATACTTCATTCATGTTGTAAAGACTTGAATTAAAAACTTCAGCAATACCCTGCATGCCCAAACAAATTCCCAGTATGCTTTTAGACTTTGAATAACGGGCAATAATCTGTTTCATAATCCCGGCTTCATTGGGTATTCCCGGGCCCGGAGATAATAAAATCCTTCCATATTGAGCTGCTTCCTCAACTGTGATTTCATCATTGCGTCTCACTACAACCTCGTAATCCGATGCGTCTTTAATAATCTGCACCAAATTATAGGTAAAAGAATCATAGTTATCGATTACTAATGTTTTCATGTTTGATAAATATTTGAGTGAATATTAACAGCTTGATCTATTGCATCCCGTAGGGCAGCCAGTTTATTGTTCACTTCACTCATTTCACTTTCAGGATCAGATTCATTAATGATCCCTGCGCCTGCCTGATAATAGAGTGAATTATTTTTGCTCAGCAATGTCCGTATCATAATGGCATGGTTGCTTTGCCCGTTTAAGCCTATAAAACCAATACAACCTCCGTAAAAACCACGTTTATCCGGTTCATATTTGTCAATTAACTGCATTGCTTTGTATTTTGGAGCGCCTGTTAAGGTACCGGCAGGGAATGAGTCGGTCAATATCTTCAATAGATCTTCAGAACTTTTCATTTGCCCGGTTACCGAAGAAACAATATGCAAAACATGGGAATAAAACTGAACCTCTTTATACTTTGTGACTTCAACATTCCGGGTATGTCTTCCAAGATCATTCCTTGCCAGATCTACCAGCATCACATGTTCAGAATTTTCTTTTTCATCTTTCAGCAGTTTCTCTGCCAGTTTCTTATCCTCCACATCCTTTCCTGTCCGCTTAAATGTTCCGGCAATCGGATTTAATACGGCTGTCTGGTTCTCTGTTTTCAGCTGCATCTCCGGAGAAGAGCCAACCAGCTTATAATCCCCATAATCGAAGTAAAACAAATAAGGAGAAGGATTAATCGACCTTAATGTACGATACACATTGAAATCATCGCCTTTAAAGGTTCTTGAGTAACTTCTTGACAACACCAGTTGAAAAACATCACCTCGCTGGCAATGATCTTTTGCTTTATTTACCAGAGATTTATAATAATCATCAGTCATATTGGCCTCTTCCTCCAAAGAAACCCTGAATGGATATTGCGGAACAGGTTTGTTACGGATAATTGAGACCAGATCATCAAGTTGGCTTTGCTCATCAGGCAATAGGTTTTCTGTGATTGTAATCTGATTTTTAAAATGATTAATGGCGATTACATACCTGAACATCTGATAACGAATAAGGGGGATACCGGTTTCTATATCCTGTGCGTTTAATCTGATTTTTTCAAAATACTGCACAGAATCATAAGTCATATAACCAAAAAATCCATTTAAACCTTCTACCGGTGGACTCTTTACATGCTGAATAAAATCCTGAAGATCAATCATTAAATTCTCAGGCTGAAGATTTTTCCTCTGTTCGGATTCTCCAATCTTTCTCTGGAAGATGCTTCTCTCATCTGCCCGGAAGTCCGCGATAGGATCCAGACAAACATAAGAAAAACAATTTTCCAGGTAATGAAAATCGTTGCTTTCAAGTAAGAGCGGGTT
>CAZWHH010000248.1:0-4529 GCA_964633615.1 uncultured Bacteroidales bacterium
TTTACGGGCTGCTTGGGCAAAACGGAGCAGGAAAAACCAGTTTGTTGAAGCTGATTACTGGTTTGTTGAAACCTCGCCAGGGGAGTTGTTCGGTACTTGAATTCGAGGCTGAAGAACGAGTTCCCCACATGTTAGCTGAGGAGTATATCATTCCTGAAGAATTTCAGCTTCCGGGTATTAAAATTTCGGAGTATGTGAAAATTAACGGGGCCTTTTATCCCCGGTTTGATCACGGACAGTTTGATGATCTTATGACAGAATTCAAGCTGGATAAAAACGAGAAGCTGTCGAAACTTTCCTATGGGAAAAAGAAGAAAGTGCTGCTGAGTTTTGGACTGGCCACCCGGTCAAAACTGCTGATACTGGATGAGCCTACAAACGGGCTGGACATACCCTCAAAGAGTCAGTTTCGTCGTATTCTGGCCTCTTCGCTGACCGAAGACCGCATATTTATTATTTCTACTCACCAGGTGCGTGATATGGAAAGTCTGATCGATCCGATTATTGTACTGGATGAAGGACACATTATTTTTAACCGGAGCATGGAAGAGATTACAAAGAACCTTGCTTTTAAAGTAGTTCGTAATGGGGAAGAACCTGAAGGATTGCTATATGGAGAAGAGATTATGAACGGCAAGGCCGGGATTATAGAAAATGATGGTTCTGAAGAAACGCGGGTCAACATGGAACTGTTGTTCAACGGGATCATAAATAAAGGAAAAGAAATAAACCATGCATTTAAAAAATAAGAATCTATGAAGACGAATAAATATTTTAACTTATTCAGATTATTTAATTTACTGCGCAGAGACCTGACAATGAATTCGAAGTCCTTGTTTATAGGTTTAGGGGCTGTTGCAGGCTTGTTGTTGCTGCTGCTGATAGGAGATTCGTACGCCAGGGGTCATATTAATTACGGGCCTTTTTTAGCGACATTTTATTTCTTCTTTTTCATTGGCGGTTTTTTGTTTACCAGTCGGATATTCAGTGAGCTAAACCGGCCAGAGAAGAGTTATCAGTACTTAACTCTTCCTGCATCGACCTTGGAAAAACTTGTGTCACAATGGCTGATCAGTGCAGCAGGATATGCGGTTGCTGCTTTTGCAGCCCTGGTGATTACTGCTTTTCTTGGTGGCATGATCAGTTCGGCGCTGTTCAGGATAGAATTTCAATGGCTGAATCTGTTTGATGCTCAGTTTGTAGCACAAGCCAAAAATTACCTGGTGCTTCAGTCCATATTTTTTCTGGGCGCTTGTGCATTCAGGAATTACAATTTTATTAAAACTTTGTTGGCTATGTTTGTGGTCAGTTTTGTAATCGGTTTAATTACTGCAGCCCTGGGATATTTTCTACTGGGACAATCATTCCTGTCTGAAATGGAATTTCTGAGCCATATCGATAATTTTACACCCGGGCTCATCAGGGAGTATATGGTTCCCATTATAAACGCGGTTTACTGGTATGGGCTTGCTCCTTTTTTCCTGATTACTTCCTATTTTAAATTAAAAGAAAGGCAGGTTTAATTATGGAATTCAGAGAAGATCAGGCGATATATCTGCAAATAGCCGACCACTTCATTGAGAATATTTTGATAAAGAAGTGGCCTGAAGGAGAACGGATCCCTTCAGTGAGAGAGTTGGCTGTGCAACTGGAAGTAAACCCTAATACGGTGGTACGTACCTACAATCACCTGCAGGAGAAAGAGATTATTTATAATAAGCGGGGCATTGGTTATTTTGTAGCCACCAATGGTTACGAGAAGGCCAGGGATCAGAAGAAAGAGGAGTTTATCAGACAGGATGTCCCGGCGTTTTTCAGAAAAATGGAACTGCTGGATTTGAAGCTGGAGGAGATTTATAAGATCTACCGTGAACAGCAATAATTTTTAAATGAAAAAAGACGAATATGAAGACAAGCAATAAAGTATTATGGGGTGGTTTAATTGTCGTGATACTGTTTATTACGGCTCTGATCATCATTATGAAAGTTCATTATAGCAAGGAACTCAAAAATGTGAAAGAGCACCTGACAGAAGAAACCAGAGAGGTAAAAGCATTCAGCTCCCTTCACATCAAGGGCAGCCTGTGGGTTAGGTTTACCCAGGAGGCCGGTCAGAAAGTTCAGATCAAAACAGACGAACAGGTAATAGACAAGATTGAAACTTACGTGGAAGACGGATGTTTGTTCATTACTACTGCACTGTCCGACAGGAAAGCAAAGAGGCAGGAAGTAGCCATTGCTTCAGAAATACTAAAAGGACTGACCATGGAGCGGGATTCTTACTTTTCACCAAAAACGGATCTTTCCCTGGATACCCTTGCTATTACCCTTAAAGATAAATGTCATGCCAACTTCAAAGGCAAAGCTGAGGAGGTAGTGATAACCTGTGCAGGAGAAAGTCGTTTGTATGCAGGTTCCTTTACAACCAGAAATTCTAAAGTAAAAACCATGGATGAAGCCCGGGTGCATATCAAAGCAACAGAAAAACTGGATATTAATGCCCGGGGCAAAAGCCATGTGAATTATACCGGAAATCCTGATAAAGTGAGTATAAATACAATAGATGCAGCAACTGCGAAAGGGGAATAATGGATTGTAAAATCACCCTGCCGGATTTATTTCTGAGCGGGGGATTTTATTCTTTTTTTATTTTTGGAAGACAGACTTTTACGGTGGTTCCATTGTCTTTGTTGGTTCCGAACTCAATTGTCCCTCCGTTTTTTATTACAAATTCACGGGTAATATTAAGTCCAAGACCGCTTCCTTCTTCTTTTCCGGTTCCTTTGGTAGTGGTAAAATCAGAATCATCCATAATTTTTTGAATTTGTTCCTCTGAAAGACCTACTCCCTGATCTTCAATAAAGATGCATTCAAAGGCATCCCTGGTTTTCTTGTTTTTTATGGTGATAGCGCCACCCTGATAGCTGAATTTTATGGCATTGGAGATGAGGTTGCGTAATACTGTTTTTAGCATGTTGGGATCGGCATACACATTTATCTGATTTGAAAATTGCAAATCAACAAGCAACGATTTTTTTTCTATTATTTCTTTATAATAAGGGAGGATTGTTTTGACAATCTGGTTTAGATCGATATTTTCCTTGTTTACTTTAATGCGGTTGGTCTGCATCCGGGCCCAGTTCAGCAGTTTATCCACGAGCTCAAGTACCTGTTTATTGCTTTCATAGATAAGATTGATGTGTTGAAGGATTTTTTCTTCCGGGTCAGTTTTGTAGTTTTCCTTTAGCAAATAAGTAAATCCTGATATATTGCTTAGCGGAGATTTCAGATCATGTGCTATGATTGAAAAGAGTTTGTCTTTAGTCTGATTGTCCTCTTTGATCTGCTTTTCCATCTTTTTCCTTATTGAAATATCGCGGATATTATTAAGCACAAGTTTTTCCCTGGTTTCAATATCTTCAATCACTTTAAAATTACCTTCCACCCAAACATATTCTCCTTTGCTGTTTAATAAACGGTAATCCAGACGGTTGATTTTTAATTCTCTGTTTTGTATATAATCTTCAAAAACTTCTTTTGTTTTTTTCATATCATCCGGATGAACTGGTGCAAATGCAGTACTTCCAACAACCTCTTCTTCTTTGTATCCTAACATCTTCTTTAATCCGTGGGCATAAACCAAGTTTCCTTTATTATTCAGCACAATGACGGCATCAGTCATGTTTTTCAGCAAAAACCGGGATGTGTCATGTTTAATTTCAAGGAAATCTAATTCAGATTGGTGAGAACAAGGTTTTTTGATGATGTGGACCAGAAGAGATTCTTTCTTCAAAATCCTGGTATCTACCATAAAAGGCTGCAATTTTTTATTTTTGGAGATGAACCATATTTTTTTTAATGCCTTGCTGCCAGATAAAGCGGTTTTAAAAAGATCATTAATTTTTGAAATATCTTCCTGGTGGATATAACTGCTTATATTACACCCCCTGAGTTTTTTTGTAGAATACCCGAGAATATTTAGCGTAGAACCCGTGGCATGTATGACCTTTCCTTTTTCATCTGTCACCCAGATCATCTCATCAAGATAAGCGGAGGCAAGTTTTCTGGCTTTGACGTATTTTGTAGGGAAAATGTGTTTAATCATTGTTGGGTTTTTTATTGATACTTTGAAAAAACAAAAGGTTCATGTCTAATTACGTTTTCGGTAAAAAAATGTTTAGGAAAAGAGTCTTGTTTAAAGAAAATGTTCCCGTTTGACAGGGTTGATTAAAGAAGTTTTAAAATGTAACAGCCCGTATTATTCACAAATAATTCTGACGCTATTGAAAAACCTGGTTTTTCTATTGCAGGACTGTCTTGCTCCGGGGAAGCTTCACGAAGGCAAACCTGCATTCTCTTCGCTAACCAGCCCACACTTGGAAACTTCACTTTGTTCTTTTAAAACTTAAAAGACAGACCTGCCCCAAATACTTCTTTGAATTGTATTCTGGGACCATGTTCCTCCCCACTTTTGTCTACATATTTGATATTGTCATCATAAATTAACTGGGAACTGAAATTGGCAGACA
>CAZWHH010000249.1:0-4480 GCA_964633615.1 uncultured Bacteroidales bacterium
AGGGCGTTGCCCCGGGCTAACCTAAATTAGCCTTTCAGGCATAAACCAACTTTAAGCTTTAAACAACAATTTAATCTCCCTCTATCACGCTGCTTCCTATCACTGCCGGTGCAACTGCTAATTTTTGTTAATAGATTATTGTACAGTTTATGTATAAGGTAGGCTAATTTGTTCCTTCTAATAATTTTAATATTTTCGCATGCCTAATTTCAGATAAAGTGTAACCGTTTTTCATCAAACCGGAATAACAATTTTAATGCAAATCATAAAAATATATTTACATTGAAAAGCAGGGTCAGGACATTTTTTAAAAACAACTTTAGTTTATTGGCTTTTGGTCTGGTGCTAACTTTTTTTTCAAGTTTTGGTCAGACCTTCTTGCTTTCTTTATATGTACCTTCCATTGAAGAGTTTCTCAGTATCAGCAATGCAGAATTTGGTTCCATCTATGCTGTTGCTACTATAGGAAGCGCTTTAACCTTGCCCTGGATAGGGGGCTTTTTTGATAAAACAGGCATTAAGCGCTACACGCTTATGGTGATAATGGGACTGACGGCAGCTTTGTTATTGCTTTCCTTTTCATACCATGTAATACTCGTAGTGATAGGTTTTTATGGTTTACGTCTGTTTGGTCAGGGACTGATGACTCATACCTCGGTATCAAGCATGGCCAGGTATTTTGAAGATAACAGGGGTAAAGCAATAGGCGTTGCCAGTACCGGGCATCCTGTGGGCGAGGCTGTATTACCCATTTTAATCACATTGCTTATTGGAACCATTGGCTGGAGAGGCGCTTTGCAGGTTTCAGCATTGAATTGTGTTGTTGTTGTAGCTCCGCTGACTGTTCTTCTCTTAAATCGTTCAAAAGATAAAATCAGATCCTACGAAAAGCGGGATTTTACGAATCGAAGAGAAGCAGTTAAAGTAAATATTCTGAAAATACTGTCGGAAAGACGCTTTTGGATTATTACTCCTGTGGTTTTTATGATAGGCTTTACAAATACCGCTATATTTTTCTTTCAGCTTAAACTTGGCGAGGCAAAAGGTTGGAGTCCCGAGTGGGTTGCCGCTTCAATATCTGCTTTTGCTATTGCTAATGCTCTTGGTGTTCTGGGAATAGGTGGTTTTGTTGACAGGTATAGCGGAAAAAAGTTATTTCCTTATTTTTTATTACCTTACCTTATCGGTCTGCCTGTACTTATTTTGTTTGATCATCAATTGGTTTATCCAATAGCCCTTGCATTTATGGGTCTGGGACACGGTGCAGGCCGTACAATAAAAGATGCTATGTTTGCTGAGATTTACGGAACGGATATTATCGGCAGAGTTCGTAGTATTTTTATTACAGTAATGGTGTTCAGCACAGCCATAGGCCCGGTTGTATTTGGTGTTTTGCTGGATATGGAAGTTTCTTTTGCTGCCATTTTCACTGGTGTTTTTCTTGCCATATTAATCACTGCATTAAATGGATTAAGACGAATATAACCTGTTCACCACCCTTTTGATAAACAAATTTCATTGTTTAGTGTATCTTATTAAACGAATTGACAATTCATTTATCATAAGGAGAAATATATTGCTATGTGGAGAGGAGATTATTTATTAATGAAGATTTTACTTTTAACGGGAATCACATTTCTTGTTCTGACTTCTTTTTCTATAGGACAAGATCCGACATCCGGCTCAGGGTCAATGAATAACGGCAGGCTATCGGTGTATCTCGATCTTGAGTATTGGGCAGATAAGGGTTTTATAAAACAGGAAATTCCTGTGGTGAATTATGTAAGAGATAAGGAACTTGCTGATGTCCAAATTATAATGTCAAGACATTCGGCTGGCAAAGCGGGAACACATTATATTCTGTCCTTTGTTGGACGGGAAGAATTTGAAGGGATGGATCATGATTTAAAGTACTGGGCAAATGGTTCAGCAACAGACCATAAAATCAGAGAAGGATATACGAAGATGATCAAGATAGGCCTTGCACTTTACATTGCTTCATTAGATGATACCGGGGAAAAGATATCTGTTGATTATCTGGCAAATGATACAATCAAGGAAGCCAATGGTAACGGGGGCATCGAAAATGACCCCTGGAGAAGATGGGTCTTTGAAATCTATGGAGGAGGATATTTTGATGCAGAAGAGACCAGGAATTCTACGCATATCAGGTATGGTTTTTATGCCGATAAGGTGACCAAAGACTGGAAAATACGGGCAAGGCCCTATTTCAATTACAACGAAAGAAACTATGAAATCGAAGATTCTACAGTAACAACCATAACCCGCAGGGATGGTTTCCACGGATACTTGATAAAAAGTATATCTGATCACTGGTCTGTTGGGGTATTCAATAATTTGTTATCCAGCACTTACCATAATATGGATTTCCAGGTAGAAGTATCTCCTGGTATTGAATATAATCTTTTCCCTTATGAAGAAGCCACAAAACGTTCGATAACTTTAGCCTATAAGATAGATTATTCCTATAACAATTACCTTCATAAAACAATTTATAAGAAGAACGAAGAAA
The DNA here is from genome assembly GCA_964633615.1 of uncultured Bacteroidales bacterium. Classification (GTDB taxonomy): domain Bacteria; phylum Bacteroidota; class Bacteroidia; order Bacteroidales; family UBA12077; genus JAGXLC01. The sequence continues at coordinate 2,534 of CAZWHH010000249.1, forward strand.
GTTTATGGGGGCATTCACTGGTTCTGTCTGCTGACTTTAGACAGCCCTGGGGAGAGATTGAAGCCGGAGTTACCGGTTCACATCATTTTCATGACTTTAACTCAAACAGGGTTGAGCTTTTTGGGAGAATGGATTTCAGAATTTTTAAAGGTTTTGCCCTGACACTGGAAGCAGATTTTGAATTTATAAATGATTTGGTAGCCATTCCTATGAAAGAATTATCTACCGAAGAAATCTTACTGGAGCAGAGACGACGGGCTACTAATTATCAATTCAGAGGACATATAGGTTTTACTTATACATTTGGCTCTGACTTGTCCGGAGATTTTAATCCACGGTTTTAATCCATTCGTTTAAGAATCACTCAGGCTAAGGAAATTTATAAAGCACGCAATTCATATTCATTCCGGCGCCAACTGAAACAAAAACTATATGCTCTCCGGGTTTGGGAATTCCACCATCAAATTTTCCTTCCATTAACAGGTTGTATAGAATGGGTACTGTTCCTACAGAATTATTGCCCAGCTTCTCGATAGTCATTGGCATTATGTTCTCAGGAATTTCTTTTTTGCCATATAACCGGAAAAGGCGCTGGAGCATGCCATAGTCCATTTTTTCATTTGCCTGGTGAATCAACACTCTTTTGATTTGTTCGAGGGAGACATCGCCTTTTTCAAGCGTATCCTTAACCAATTGGGGTACTTTTTTCATGGCATATTCAAAAACTTTCCTGCCGTTCATTTTTATGTAAAGTTCTTTTCCACTATCTTCCGGTCCATATGAAGGTCCCATCCACATATAATAAGCTTCATCCACGGCATCGCTTTTGGTTTTGTGAGCAATTATCCCTGTGGGTTCTTCACTTTCATGAGCTTCTATAACTACAGCAGCTGCACCATCTGAATAAATCATGCCGTCCCTGTCGTTCGGGTCCGATAACCGGGATAATGTGTCCGTTCCGACAACAAGTACCTTTTTGGCATCTCCCGATTTGATATAGTAATTCGCCTGGATCATGCCCTGTATCCAGCCCGGGCAACCGAAAATAGTATCATAAACAACTGTTTCAGAATTTTGTATCCCAAGTTTGTTTTTTATTCTGGATGCGATACTGGGCATTGTATCAATTTGAGGGTTATTGAGTTTAACATCGCCGAAATTATGGGCTACAATGATATAATCCAGCTCTTCCTGGTCGATTTTTGCATCTTGCAGCGCCATTTTGGAAGCAAGATAACCTATGTCTGAATTAACCTGGTTGTCTTCCAGGTACCGTCGCTCTTTAATGCCGGTTATTTCACTGAATTTTTGTATTATCTCTTCATTGGTCTTGTCAATTTGAGTAATGGAAGCATCATAGAAATCATTGTCTAAAAAATCTTCATTTTTTTTCACTTTTTTGGGGATATACTTCCCGCTTCCGGTAATGATTGAATTAATATTATTTTCCATACTGAGTTTTTATAAAGATTAAAAAGGGTTAATGCACAATTTTTAATATTATTTTAAGAAATGTTGCAAAATAATATATATAATAGTTACCTCAAAAATTTGGGCACCAAATTAAGACAAAAGTAAAAAATTTATTAAGATAGCTACTTATTAATAAAAGAAAAATATTATCGTAAAATTTAAGACGAATTTAGTATTAGAAAAATTACACAAGTGCGATTATTCTTGAAGTAAAAAATTCACAGGATTAGAAACCATAAAAATAACATCAAGTTTCAACATGGTGTGAGAGTAATACCCTTTAGCGCTGTTTCAACTTTTAAACTATTCTCTCAGTAAAAGCGTGTTTTTTTCTATTATCCAAATACCCTGGATATTGGATTCCAGGTATGATAGATGATAGATTTTAGATTATAAGATGTTAGATATATGGCTATCTTTTTTTATTTGTGAATTTCTTCTAATTTTCCATAATGTCGGGCCTGCTGCTTCTCT
>CAZWHH010000250.1:0-4478 GCA_964633615.1 uncultured Bacteroidales bacterium
CCAATTGATCTGGTAATTACTGATTTACATATGCCAGAAATGGATGGAATTTCATTGATTAAAGAAATCAGGGCCAAAGATGAATATAAAAGAATTCCTATTCTTTTTCTTACAACAGAATCACAGGTAGCAAAAAAACAGGAAGCTAAATCTGCTGGAGCCACAGGCTGGATTATCAAACCGTTTGTTCCTGCAAAATTATTGGCTGCACTTAAAAAGGTTATGAGATAATGGACAAATTCAAAGAGAAATTTATCGATGAAGCTACAGAAAACATTGCCGATCTTGAAGATGCTCTTCTGTCGCTCGAAAACAACCCGGATGACTCTGAACTGGTTGAAAGGGTATTCAGGTCAATGCACTCCCTGAAAGGAGGAGGGGCTATGTTTGGTTTTCAAAAACTGAGTGATTTTACTCATCACCTTGAAAATATTTATGATCGGGTTCGGGAAGGAACTTTAGATATAAATAAAGGGCTTCTGGATCTTACGTTGCAAGCTGTTGATCATTTAAAGAGTTTATTGCAGGAAAATGAGGATTTATCAAGAAACACCGAAATTACTCATAAGAATTTATCAATTCAGGTAATGAAGTTTTTAGATAATAAAAAGACAGAGTCCCCTGAAGCAAATCAGAAACCTTCAAAAGAAAACACTGATCAAACTAAAACGTATTACATTTATTTTGAACCCGATGAGAAAATCTTTGACGATGGCACAAATCCCCTGTTTTTATTAGATGAAATGGCTTCTTTAGGAGATATTAAACCCCTGCCATGTTTTACACAAGTGCCCGGGCTTAAAGATTATAATCCTTCTGTTTGCTATACACATTGGGAAATTATCCTTGCTACAACTGAAGATGAAAATGCAATACATGATGTTTTTATCTTTGTTGAAGATCTGTCAAAAATTGATATCCACGAGTTAGCGCCACATAATTTGCTGGAATCCGAAAAATTTGTTAAAAGGATTGAAGAAAATTTCGATTATAGTAAAGACCTGGGGATTGATGCCGTCAATTCTTTTGTCAGGGAAGTTGAAGGTAAAAAAGAAAAAGAAAAACAACAAAAAAAATCAAAAAAAGGACACAATGGAAACGGCAAAGATAATGCAATATCAAGCATTCGGGTAGCTTCAGAAAAGATTGATGATATGATGAACCTGGTAAGTGAATTGGTTACCACTCAAGCCAGGCTGACATTGTTTGCTGAAGAATCAGATAATGGCGAGTTATCAGTAATTGCAGAAAATGTACAAAAGCTTTCCCGCCAACTCAGGGATAATGCATTTGATATTGCTCTTGTACCTGTCGAAACTATGTTAACCCGGTTTAAACGACTGGTACGTGATCTCTCGGGGAATTTAAATAAAAAAGTACAATTTACAGCCGAAGGTGCTGATACAGAGCTTGATAAAAATATAATTGAAACTTTAACCGATCCATTGCTGCATATTTTAAGAAATTGTATTGATCATGGAATTGAAACACCTGGGGAAAGAAAGAAAAAAGGAAAACCAGAAGAGGGAAAGATTTTGATGAAAGCTTTCTATTCAGGCGCAAGTGTTCATATACAAATCCATGATGATGGAAAGGGAATAGATGTGGAGAAAATAAGATCTAAAGCAGTTGAAAAAGGATTTATCCAAAATGAAGAGGATCTTTCAAAGCGTGAAATTTTTGAATTGCTCTTTAAGTCTGGTTTTTCAACTTCTGAAAATGTCACCGATGTCTCCGGAAGAGGAGTGGGAATGGATGTCGTGAAAAGAAAGTTAGCTGAGATCAGGGGAGAGGTAGAAATTGATTCAGAAAAGGATGTAGGCACCACACTGACCGTTAAGCTTCCTTTAACTCTCTCTATTATTGATGGTTTGCTTGTTAAAATTGAAAATAATCGCTATATCATTCCACTCTCTGCAGTTGATAAAATTTACGCTGCAAAACATAATGAAGTAGTAGACAATTTTAATAATCTGATTGTGCTGGATGGTGAACAAATTCCTTTCTATTATTTAAGAGAAGAGTTTAAATTGCCTGAATCAGAGTCTGATATGGAGGAAATAGTAGTTGTTGAATATGAAAATAATCGCGTAGGGCTGGTAGTGGATAATGTGATAGGTGAATACCAGGCTGTTCTTAAGTCACTTGGTAAAATTTATAAAAAACAGGAATCCGTATCGGGTGCTACTATTTTAGGAGACGGTACCGTTGCCCTTGTGCTGGATACAAATAAAATGATTGACCAGTTTTCAGGGAGAAAATCTGAAAAACAGAATGTAGTAGAATAAAATATATGGAGGTAAATTATGGATAAAGAAGATTTAAAGCGTATTAATTCATACCTGACATTCAAACTAGGAGAAGAGGAATATGCGGCTCATGTAAGCAAAGTATTGAGCATTATGGAGATGACAAAGATTACCAAAGTGCCTAAATCTCCTGAATATATGAAAGGTGTGATTAATTTACGGGGACAGGTTTTGCCTGTAGTCGACACCCGGATAAAGTTCGGTATGACCGCTACTGAGTACACCAAAAATACGTGTATTGTAGTAATGGAAGTAGAGATGGGAAATGATATTATACAGGTAGGATCCCTGGTTGATTCAGTACAGGAAGTGCTGGAAATATCCGAAGACCAAATTCAACCCCCACCTTCAATAGGTAGTAAGTATCAATCTGAGTTTATATACGGAATGGCAAAGATTGATGAAAAATTTATTATGCTGCTTGATATGGATAAGGTCTTTTCTGCTGAGGAACTATCTAATCTCCAGTCCTCAACTGAAGGAATGAATCAGCAGGAAGAGGCAGAACAAACTTCTGATAATCAAGGTAAAACCTAATAAATATTTTAAATGATCTAATAAAAAATTAATTCTGACAGGGCTTAAGTTGTCAGAAAGTTTAATTATTTAAGTACAAAATTATTTATAAACCAATAAACCCAAAACCTAAATAGAATTAGTAAAGCAGGAATAAACCAATTAAAATAGAGTAATAAAACCAATAAACCAATAAACCTTATGAAATCATTAAATGACTTTAAAATAGGCACACGACTTAGCATTATTCTTAATGTGTTAATAGTGATAATTATAGGAGCATTAGGTGTCTGGACTTATTATATGAATAAGGACCGGATTATCGAAAATGCAGACACAAGAATGAATGAACAGCTAGATGATCTTGTTGATATCATAGATGTTCAAATAGAGGAAAACCAGGAAAATGTAGACAATGCGCTGAAGGTGGCACATCATTTATTTAAAGAGGAGGGTAACTTTAAAGTAGTGGATACAAGTTATACTTCCATGGGATCTTCTACTAACGCTATTGGTAAACAGGTGAACATGTGGAAACTTAACGATCGCGTTTTGCAGGAAGATACACGTTTTGTAGATAAAATTGAAGAACTGACCGGAGCAAAAGCTTCTGTTTTCCAACGCGTATCTGGTGGATTTGTCAGAGTCGCTACCAGTGTAATTAACAATGAGGGTAAAAGACAGTTAGGGACTTTTGTTGCGAATTCCTCCGATGTTGCTAAAACCATACAAGGCGGATCAAATTATTCGGGCAGGGCAAAAGTTGTTGGCGAATGGTACCTAACTGCTTATGAGCCAGTATGGAATGGAGATCAGGTGGTAGGAATGATTGGTGTTGGAGTGCCAGAAAAGAATCTTGAACGGCTAAGGGAGATTTTTGCTAACAAAACATATTTTGAAACAGGATATCCCTTTGTTGTATCAAGTGACGGCACATTTATCATTCATCCGAGTCATGAAGGGGAAAGCGCTCAAGGCGATCAGTTTTTCAAACAAATGATCAACAGCAACTCTGACCGGGCTAAAACTGAATATACCTGGGAAGGGAAAAAGAAATTTCAGTATTTTCAATACTATGAACCTATAGATGCCTACGTAGCAGCTTCTTTTTACCAGGATATTCTTTTCTCTGAGTTAGGTCAATTAAGAAATTCAGTAATTGTTGCTGTTATTCTCGGTGTTATTGTTTTCTTAATTGTAGTGCTTTTGTTTAGTCGAAAGTTGTCAGGAGATTTGAATAAAGGAGTTAAGTTTGCCGAGAAAGTTGCTAATGGAGACCTTACGGCAACAATCGATCTCAATCAGAAAGATGAAGTGGGACAGCTTGCAGGTGCATTAAACCGAATGGTTTACAAACTCAGAGATATTGTTCAGGGTGTAAGAGAGGGCTCTAATTATATTGCCTCTGCAAGTCAACAGGTAAGTTCCAGCTCACAACAGCTCTCACAGGGATCTTCTGAACAGGCTTCATCTGTAGAGGAGGTTTCTTCTTCCATGGAGGAAATGGCTTCTAATATTCAGCAAAATACCGATAATTCAAATAAGACTGAGTCAATATCCACCAACGCTGCTACCCAAATGGAGAAAATGGGAGAAGCAGGGAAGAAAAGCCTGAAATCAATTCAGGAAATAGCTGATAAGATCACAATTATT
>CAZWHH010000251.1:0-4472 GCA_964633615.1 uncultured Bacteroidales bacterium
ATTTCAAAATAATGATTCAAGTCTGTATCATAAGGTACCAATACTCTCAGAATACTAACCTTTTCAAATAAATAATGACAAAAAGTATTTATTGATAGCTTAAAGCTTTCAAGTATCTTTCTCAGGGCCTTTTTTGCATCTTCATAACCTTGCTTTATTTCGATATTACATATTTTATCTTCAAGATTTACCCCTTCAAATAAGTATTCTAATGTGTCAGTTGATGTTTTTCGGCTATCATACTTTAAATTAAGTTTATACCACGAAGCATCAATAGATGGATATTCATTTTTTATTAAACTCAGTAAAATGGTTAATGTTGTTAATCTTTGTTGACCGTCAATAGTTTCAAAGGTCGTTTTATCCCCGTTTTTTCTTTTATAAACAATTAATGTACCTATGTAATAATTTGGCTTTTCATTTATTGGAGCATTATCTTTTTTAATATAGTCAACAATATCTTGAATTAACTGTGTTATTTCAGGATTACGCCACGCGAAATTCCTTTGATATATAGGTATAACATAATTATCCTTACTAAAAAGTTCTTTTATGCTAAATTGTTTTGTTACCTCACTCATAATATTTCATTTCCTTAAGCTGTTCGACAATTTCTGTTATTTCTCTCTTTGCATTTTCTTTTTTCAAAGGCTCTAATTTCATGTTAATGATATCATTAGGTCGAATTGCCTCTCTTATTGTTTTAAACAATTGAATCTGTGAATGATTATGTTTATTTAAAGCATAATTATCAATTGAATCCAGTCTAACACTGAATAATTTAAGTCTTAATGTATAAGCCCAAACAAATATCTTTTCAATTGCTTTTTGCAATTCATTTTTTCCAAATTTGTCAACATAATAGATTAAACCACAGTAAAAAAGGTTACGCACATACTTATCTCCAGTCCGATGGTTTCCATTATAGTTTTTTATAATTTTTAGAATACGGAAATCATCATCAGACTTTATATCTTCAATCATTTTGTTGTAAAATGCTACCATTTCAAAAAACCTTTTCCCGTTGATAATCGTTTGGTCTAATTGAAAAGGATAATTAAAAATATTTTCATCAATTTTTCTATGATATGATTTATTGTAGTTTTCTGTGTAAAAATGTGCAATACGATATATCTGTGCAAATGGATAATCTTCTTGAATATCTGGACTTACACCTTTAAAAATATCTACCTCATTTTTTGTAAAGTATTTTGCAGAATAACCTCTACTCCAATTTCTAATCCTAAAAAGATAAAGAGAAAAAAGTTTTGATAGCTTTTCTGTATTTATTGCTTCCCAATTATCAACGGTTTCTCTTTTTTCCTCTTCAGTTGAAAAATCATTCATTTCTCTAAGATGAAATGCTTTGAGCAAATCATGAGGTTCTAAGTCTTTTCCTCGTACATTTTGAGAATCAAAAAATTGAAATGCTTCTGAAATATCCGATAAAACAACTTTTACAAGTTCACATTTTTCGTAAAAAAAACGAATTGTTTTTTCATCAAAATCATTTATCCTTCTTTCAATTAATTTGTAGTTGTCTTGTATGTTTGATTTTGTTATGTCGCTTGTGAAAGAAAGGTTAATCAGTTTAGGGATGTAATGTTTTATATTTTCGTTTCGTTTGTAAATGGTCTTTAATTTATCAGTGCAATTTTTAGTTATTGCATAAGAAATTAAAGTTAGTGTTAAGGTTCTTTGTTGTCCGTCTACAATGTTTAGGGTGCTATTATTTTCCAAATTATCATTATGGATAACCAAAGTACCCAATCGGTAAGCTGATTTTTCATTGTGATAAATAATATCATCTATAAGTTGATTAACATTCTTTGATGTCCACTTATATGGTCTCTGATAACTTGGTATGATAAGCTTTTCTGTTTGTAACAGTTCTTTTACGCTAATTATTTTTGGTTGTATTTCACTCATAATTTATTCTGTATCTCTGTCGTTTTATGCATGAACGCTAACTTCTAGATAACCGAACGTCAATTGTCTTTATTTACATTTTTAATTCCTGTGCTTATAAGGCTGCTACCATATTGTTTTTCAAAAATATAAACTTTTTCGATCCATCCAAAGAAAAAGTATATTTTGTGACTAAATCCAAACCTTACAATCCCAATTCATCCACCGGACTTTTAATCAATCGTAAATGTGCATTGCTGATATGAGTATATATTTCAGTTGTTTTGGAATGATTATGCCCGAGTAATCCCTGGATATATCGCAAATCAGTACCTGCTTCAAGCAGATGTGTGGCAAATGAATGGCGCAAAGTATGCGTCCCTTTGTGCGGAGTCACCCCGGCTCGTTTTACAGCTTTATTTAACACATTCCGGATACTGGTCGATGAATACTTGCCGCCAAACTGGCCCTCAAACAGATACTCCTTTGGCTGGTAGGCCTTTACATACTGATCAAGTACCTTCAGTGTCATTTTGCCTAAAATTGTATACCTGTCTTTTTTGCCCTTACCTTGTTCAATACGTATTTGCATACGTTCCCGGTTAATATCAGCCAATTTCAGTTTTACAACCTCCCCAACACGTAAGCCCGCCGAATACATTATAATGATGGCGGTTTTATGCTTCAAATTATCAACTTGTTGCAAAATACGACCAATCTCCTCCTTACTCCATACTTTCGGTAAAACCTTCTCTTTTTTCGGTCGCACAATCGAATCGAGGTTCATTTGTGTGCCCACTATCTTTTCAAAATATAGCTTAATAGCATTCACACTGATATGAATTTTATGAGACCCCGCTCCATCAGTTTCTTTCATAAAATCATGATAACGATTGATTTGCCATGCATCGAACCGGTCAATAGTTTGAATGTTCAAAAAGGGATACGCATTAATGAACCTCAAAAAATAATAGTAATAAGCTTCAATCGTATTTTGTGCATAGTTCTTGGCTCTCATATAACGTAAATAAGGAAGTGGAACACTTTTAAAATGCTGTCCCTTCACATAAGACTGTTCCATCAGCAATTGCAGGATCTCCACATCGATAATAGTGGTTTGGTGGTGTAACACAATCTTCAACTCTTCCGATACCGCTTCAATAAAGCGTTTCAAATTATTGCGTGTAGCTTCAAAAAAATATACCCGGGTTTTATTTCCCCAGTTCAACCACTTTACTGACTTTAGTTTTTGGTATATGGCCTTGTTATACTGGTGTTTAACTACAAAATAGTTTTGGTTTTTTACGGTATGCGCCATCAGCATCACCTGGCCGGCCTTTTGGGACACTCGAAGCGGCTTTCTGAAACTGGTATCAGACCTTATTTCAACCCGGTCGGCACTCAATTCAGGTGCAGCGTTAAGGTATTTTGTACTCACATTGGCTATACCGGTAAACAAATCATGCAAAAGGCCGATATTATGCTCCGTATATGGCACCACGTAATGTCCAATCTGTTCACTGCGTCGAATCCAGTCGTTTTGGGCAATCAACCGGAGTAAAATTTCATTCTTCTCATCAAAAATCAAAGCTACAAATACTTTTTTAAGGTGAGGATGTACTCTGCGGTTTAAATAAACTAAAGGTTTCATAGGCAAAAAAATAGTAAATAATACATGTAAAATTAACTTGTAATAATAACATAATCGATTTTTAATCGTTTAATTACGAAAATAACCGTTTAAAAATCGCTTATGATGCAAAATGATCCTCGCAGATGCCTCTACTGTAATGAAATTTTAAAGGGCCGGAGCGATAAACGCTTTTGCAACGACAATTGCAGAAGCAATTATCATAACCAAAACCAAAATACCCAGGAACATTATATCAAAACTGTGAATAAACAATTGCGCACCAACCGTTCTGCCCTCAAAAAAGCATGCCCCTGGGGTAAAGCCACTGTACGGAAAAAGTTTTTAAAACAAATGGGCATGGACTTCAAACATATCACGCACACCTGGAAATCGAAATACGGGAATTTGTACTTTTTTTGTTACGATTATGGTTACACCCAGGTCAATGACCCGGAAAAAGTGCTGATTGTGCAGGAGCAGGATTATATGCAATAAACGAAAATTTAATGGTCCCAGCCCTGCTTATTATAGTCCACGCTGAAAATTCGAAATATGCTAATAGTGAGGTCAATACCGACTTAATTCATATTGCTGTCCGGTAGCCTGCAAGTGACTGATTATTAGTTTTTAATATTTCTTTTTGACTGGCACCAGTGTGTCCAAAGGATTTCCATGTATGATTAAAAAGAACAAAAAAATTTGAACGGAATTTCCTGTTCTTTCAAAATGCTATTTATTCATCATAAATAAAACATGTATTAAATGAAAATTGTCCTTAAAAACATCAACTTCCGGCACGGCTCCGCCCCCTCAGTCACATAAATGCGATGAATGAGCCCCTAACTCAAAGGTGTAAATAATTTTTTTCATTACAAAATATTATGCAGATTAACTTTTATAAAATCATGAACAACACAAACAAACCCACAAA
>CAZWHH010000252.1:0-4446 GCA_964633615.1 uncultured Bacteroidales bacterium
TCTGGATTGAAATCTTCCCGGAAGATGTTTCCAAAGGCCATGGTGTTGAAAGACTGTGTTCCCAGTTAGGCATTCATAAGTCTCAAACCCTCGGCATAGGAAATGATTACAATGACCTGGATTTACTTGAATATACCAACCAAAGCTTCGTAGTAGATAATGCCCCGCCTGAAATAAAGGAACATTATCAATCCTGTAAAAGCAACATAAATTGTGGATTTACCGATGCAGTATACCAGGCGCTTAAAAACAATTAATCATCATAAAATGCGTCAACACCAGGGAAGTCCAGTTTCTCCCTGGCAATATTTTCAGGAAAAACAAAGTACTTTAAATTCCCTTCAGCACAAACATTGCCATCCTGGTCCAGTAACTCAGCAAAAATGTAGGCAAATCGTTTGTCAGTATCTTTCAGTTTTCCTCTTATCTTCAATTTCCCTCTGTTCACATAAACTGTTTTTTTGAACTTCACCTCCATGCTTGCGGTTACTCCACCTGTTTTTGCTTTGACATTAACAATCCAGCTGGCAATTTCATCCAGTAAAGTAGATTGAATGCCCCCGTGAAGAACATTTTTGTAACCCTGAAGATAAGACTTGGGTTCCCATTCACTCAATAAATAATCTCCGTCTTCATAAATCTCCAACTGTAAACCATGCTCATTCTCCGGAGAGCATCCAAAACAATAAAAGTCATCTGCCTTTAAAAAGGGATTTTTTAATTTTCTCATCAGATTGTTTTTTAACTGTTATCAATCATAATATTCAAAGGATCTTCCGGTTATAGAGGCAACCGGAATTTTGATAATTTGAACGTTTTCCACAGCCGGTTTGGAGTATTTAAAATCTTTTTTGGAATAATTTTTCATAAAAATATTGAGTCCCTTCACTTTTTCATCATAGTCCTCTACAAATACAGCTTCCCCTTCAATGATCACACTTCGGTAACCCATCCTCCATGAACAGGCGACTTGTTGATGCCGGGCAAATAACCTATGATCTGTATCAAATTCCACACAGACATTGTTGTTTTTTCGCAACACATCCAGTTTTCTTCCTTCTTTTGCACTGTGAAGCCAGACTGTCTGATCTTCATAACCAAAATTGAAGGCGAGCACATAGGGCCAGTTGCCGTCAACCATTCCTACATGACATATATTGCACCTTTTAATAATCCCTTCTAACTTATCTAAGTCAGTAATATCCTGAATAGCTTTGTCTTGAACTGTTGCCATAGAATTTCAATTTTAAGGTTAATAGTTCTTTCAAAAATAATGAAAACCTGAGGAGAAAATAAAAAATATGCATAATTTAGAACCATTCAGAAAAAGAAGCAATGAATAAATCAGCAAAAAATCCTGAAAACAAACAAAATAAATCTTCTATCCTTAGGCAGCCTTACCCAAGCCTGATACACAAAAAAAAAGATACAACTGGATAATTGTTACAAGTATCAGCCTGTTTGTTTCATTGTCTTTAATTCTTTTTCACCCTTTTGGCCTTAGCCGAACAACCTTGACAAATAAAATCTTTTCCTGGCTGGTTATGGTGATGTTCCTTTTATTGCTTTGGTAGTATTGTTAATTTTTGCACCAAAAATTTTAACAGTATTCATTATATTATCAATAACTACAGCTTATAATCAAGGTGATCAGAATTTTTCTCTTGTGGGTGGATTTGGTGGACCGACGTTTTCCACAACAAAAATAGATCAGGGAACCTCCCTCATCATTGGAGGTGGCGGTGCAGCAGTATTTACTCCTCAAATTGAAATTGATTATCGCCTGCTTAATTTGGTTTATCTATCTTTTGGAGCAAGCTATGACCATTTTATCAAATAAATTAAACAAATTTAATGCTGAATTGTCCCAGTTAATAACATTTCTTAAATCGGAATTATTATTATTTAAAAACTATTATGGTCAACATTCAGAAAATACGAGACAAGATTGCGGAAAGCGGACTAAAAGTTACTCCCCAGCGAATAGCAGTCTTTGATGCACTGATGAATATGAAAGACCACCCATCTGCTGAAATGATAAAAAACTACCTCAAAAAGTCCCATCCATCTGTTTCGCTAAGCACTGTTTACAATATACTGGAGACATTTGTGAAGAAAGGATTGATCAAAAAAATAAAAACAGAAAACGACATTAAGAGATATGATCCGATTCTAAATAAACATCATCATTTATATTGTCATAAGAGCGACACCATCATAGATTATTATGATGAAGAATTAGATAATTTGTTAAGAGAATATTTTGGGGACAAGAATATCCCAGATTTTGACATAGAAGATATCAAACTACATATTACAGGAAAATCGAAAAATAAATAATTAATTGTTGAACTTTAAAAAGAAGAAAATCATGGAAAACAAAGAAGAAGTACAAGGATTTCCACTAATTGGGGACAAATTCCCTGAAATGGAAGTAGTAACAACAGAAGGTAAAATCAGTCTACCAAACGATTACAAAGGCAAATGGGTGGTGCTGTTCAGTCACCCTGGTGATTTCACCCCGGTTTGTACTACAGAATTTGTGTCTTTTGCAAAGAAAAAAGATCAATTTGACAAGTTAAATACAGAACTTATTGGCCTTTCAATCGACCAGGTTTTTTCACATATTAAATGGGATGAATGGATTGAAGAGAAAATTGGACAGGAAATTAACTTTCCTATTATAGCTGATGCCAATGGTGACATCTCCAAGAAAATTGGAATGATCCATCCGGGTAAAGGAGCGCAAACGGTTCGTGCCGTATTTATCATTGATCCAAAAGGTTACATCAGACTTATTCTTTATTATCCGCAGGAAATAGGAAGAAACATGGATGAGATTCTAAGATCAATTAAAGCATTGCAGGTGCATGAAGAACAAGGTGTTGCCGTACCTGCTAACTGGCCGGAAAATGAAATCATTGGTGATCGGGTGATCATTCCGCCAGCTACCGATAAGAAAACAGCTAAAAAACGACTTGAAGAAAATGAATGTTACGACTGGTGGTTCTGTCATAAACCGCTTAAGAAATAACTGAATAAGCATTATTGAGGACCCCGCAGGAAATATTCTGCGGGGTTTCTTTTTGCTACAAATCTTGTACATTTGTAAAAAAAGGAATTCATGACCAGAAAAGAAAAGGCGGTTCATATTTTTAATTCGGGGGACAACTGCGCACAATCTGTTGTGGGAGCTTTTGAAGATATGCTGGGTGAAAAAACCCAAACAACTTTTAAATTAGCCGCAGGTTTTGGTGGAGGAATTGGCAGATTACAAAAAACCTGCGGGGCTGTTACCGGAGGCGTTATGGTTTTAAGCAGTTTACACGATCACACAAAAGAGGATTCTAAAAATCTTTTAGACCAGATAATCCAGCATTTTACTTCAAAGTTTAGAAAGATACACGGGGAACTGGACTGTAAAACACTAATCAGATATGACCTGAACGATGAGATAGGGTATAGAAAAGCAAAAGAGGAACAGGTATTTGAAAAACAATGCACTGAATTCATCCGGTCATCCGTTGAAATTCTGGAAAAAATTATAAATCAATCATAATGGGATTCAAAGGCTGGACTGAGGAAAATATTTTGACTGATTCGGGTGAAGAGGTAAAAGCAAAAAGTCCACTGATTATTTCGGCCAGCCGGGGAACAGATATTCCTGCCTTTTATAGTGAATGGTTCTTTAACCGGTTAAAGAAAGGTTACTTGAAATGGATTAACCCTTTTAATGGGAAACCTTCCTATATCTCTTTCAAGAACACAAGCGTTGTTGTTTTCTGGTCTAAGAATCCTGCCCCTGTCATTCCTTATCTGCCTGTTTTAGATGAATTAAATATCGGCTATTACTTTCTGTTTACACTGAATGATTATGAGCAAGAGCATTTGGAACCGAACGTTCCCTCTCTCGAAGAACGCATTGCCACCTTTAAAAAATTATCAACAAAAACTGGCAAAGAGAAGGTAATATGGCGGTATGACCCGCTTATAAAAACATCAAACCTGGATATAAAAGAATTAATCCGGAGAATTGAAAAAATTGGAAATGAAATATATCCTTACACGGAAAAACTGGTCTTCAGCTTTGTGCAGATAGAAAGATATAAAAAAGTGCAGCGTAAATTATTGCATGAAACAAACCAGTTCGATAAAACCAATCTTTTACAGGCTGAATTTACAAAGGCAGAGAAGATTGAAACTGCAAAACAGTTAAAATCATTAACGCAAAATTGGAATATGAAGGTTGCCAGTTGTGCGGAAGAGCAAGACTTAGCGGATTATGGTATTCAAGCCAACAAATGTATAGACGATGATTTGATGCGGCAACTCTTCCCCAAAAACGAAAGACTGATGAATTTTCTGAATACCGGAGATATGAACAATCCTGGTCAAAATGTGCTGTTTAGTGACAAACCAACCCGTGCTGATTTTCTGAAAGACAAA
>CAZWHH010000253.1:0-4438 GCA_964633615.1 uncultured Bacteroidales bacterium
AAAACGGATATATACAGGCCAGGAATAATTATATGAATGCTTATGAAACCTATATTAGCGATCAGAAAAACAAAGAGCTGGCAAAAAAAGTGTTGGATCGTACGAATAAAAAGTATAAAGAAGGTATGGTCACTAGCATGGAATTAACCCAGGCCAATGATAAATATTTAGAAACGCAATCCAGCTATATTAATTCTTTGGTGCAGTTATTAAATGCGAAAGTTGAATTGTTAAAAATTTTAAATGCATTGTAAAACAAGATAAAATAAAACAAGATAAGATGAAAAAGATTATTATTTCTTTAGCAATGGTTTTAGCTTTGGCTTCCTGTAAAAAGGAGCAAAGCGAAACAGAAATACGCAAACAGATCAATGAACATAAGCAGGAAATTAAACTGATAGAAAATAAGATTTCTTCTTTACAGGAGAAATTGAAACAAAAGGACACAGAGCAAGGCAACCAGTTTAAAATACCTGTTTTTGTCAAAAAATTAACTCCTGAAAATTTCAGTCATTTCATAAAGGCAAATGGTTCTGTTGAAGCAAGGAAGGAAGCTTTTATAAGTCCCGAAACAAACGGACAGATTAAAATTATTCATGTGGAAGAGGGTGATAAGGTTAAAAAAGGGCAGTTGCTGGTTAGCCTGAGCACCAGCGTTATCAGGAGTAATATAAAAGAAGTGAAGACCAATCTCGAGCTTGCCAGTGAAACATACGAAAAGCAAAAAAGACTCTGGGAGGAAAAGGTAGGATCGGAAATGCAATACCTTCAGGCGAAAAATAACAAAGAATCGCTTGAAAGTCGCCTTGAAACCTTAAAAGAACAGTTGGAAATGGCAAAGATCAAAGCTCCTTACAGCGGTATTGTTGAGAAAATCTTTCAGAAAGAAGGAGAAATGGGGAATCCCGGAGTTCAGATTATACACCTGGTAAACATGAAAAAATTGAGGATTAATGCTGAAATATCCGAAGTGTATCTCAGAAACATTCATAAAGGGGATAAGGTGGAAATCAGCTTTCCATCCTATCCGGAAATGAAGATGGATGTTCCGATAACACGCAAAGGGAGTGTGATTGATAAAGAAAGCAGAACTTTTATTATTGAAGCGGATATTAATAATTACGACAGAAAAATAAAACCCAACCAGATTGCTGTAGTGAAAGTCAGGGATTTTTCAACAGACAGTGCGCTGGTTGTTCCCAGTAATACCATTAAACAGGATATGAAAGGCGATTACGTGTATATCGTGAAGGAGAAAGACGGAAAATCTATTGCAAAGAAAGTATATGTAAAGCCAGGAGAGTCATATAATAACCAGACTGTTATTTCCGGTGTGCAAAAGGGACAGCGTGTAATTACTGCTGGTTATACCAAAGTTTCCAATGATATGGAAGTGGCTGTAAAAGAGAAAGAAAAAGTTACCGGGTAATCCGGGTAAATCCTTAAAAGAATTTTAAGATGGCTTCAGAAAATCAAGATAAAAAATCAAAAATTGAAAAAGTAATCCGGGAGTTTAAACTCACCACGCTCGCCCTGAATAATAGAAATACCATTTTGTTACTGGCGCTGGCAATCCTGGGGTTTGGTATTTTTTCCTATAAAAATATGCCCAAAGAGTTAACCCCCGAAGTGGTTATTCCCACCATTCTTGTGCAGACACCATACCCTGGTAATCCACCCATTGATATTGAGAACCTTATTACCAGGCCGCTTGAGAAGGAGATTGAATCGGTGAAAGGGATTAAAGAGATATCTTCTACCTCGGCCCAGGGTTTTTCAATGATCAGCGTCGAATTTAACACAGATGTGGATATTAACAAAGCCCTGCAGGATGTAAAAGATGCTGTGGATAAAGCAAAAAGAGAACTGCCGGATGATCTGCTCGATGATCCGAATGTACAGGATATTGATTTTTCGGAATTCCCAATCATCAATGTGAACCTCTCAGGAAATTACAGCATTGATGCTTTGAATGAATATGCCGAATATTTGCAGGATCTGATCGAGGAGATTGATGAGATTTCGAAAGTGGAAATTAAGGGGGTGAACGACAAGGAGATAAAGATTAATGTGGATCCGCATAAGTTACAGGCCACTGATTTAAGCTTTTTTGATATTGAATCGGCCATTCAAGAGGAGAACGTTTCAATACCCGGAGGTGAGCTCAGGTTTAATAAAATGAAACGTTCTATCCGGACAATCGGTGAGTTTGAAGATGTTGTAGAGATACGAAACATCGTGGTAAAGAATGATAACGACAAGCTTGTTTACCTGAAAGATGTGGCTGATGTTCGAATGGGATATCAATACCCAAACAGTTTTGCCCGGCTGGATAAAGATCCGGTGGTTTCACTACAGGTGATCAAAAAAAGTGGTGAAAACTTACTGGCTGCCACCGATCAGATGTTTGATATTCTCGATGAGGCAGTTGCAGACCATCAGTTGCCTGAAGATCTTAAGATTTCGATTACAAATGATCAATCGGATATGATCCGGAAGCAACTGAGTAACCTGGAAAATTCTATCGTCCTGGGTGTTATTTTTGTGGTGCTTGTTCTTTACTATTTCCTTGGAACCAAAAACGCATTATTTGTAGGATTGGCAATTCCTATGTCCATGTTCCTTTCGTTCATTATTTTGGGTATGACAGTCGGAAGGATGAACATGATCGTATTGTTTTCCTTAATCCTTGCCCTTGGGCTCCTTGTGGATAACGCCATAGTGGTGGTAGAAAACATTTACCGGTATGTTTCGGAGCGGGGTTATAGTCCCTATCGCGCAGCCAGAGAGGCCGTAGGAGAAATAGCTGTACCCATTATTACTTCTACCATTACTACTTTGTCGGCTTTTCTCCCTTTGGCATTCTGGGGAGGAATTACAGGGGAGTTTATGAAAAACCTGCCTATTACACTGATCATTGTGCTTACCTCGTCGCTGTTTGTGGCACTGGTAATTATACCGGTTTTTGCTGCCACTTTCATTAAGTATGGTAAGAACAAGAATGATGGGAAACTAAACAAAAAGAAAAATTTTAAGATTATTGGAATCCTTGTCCTGGTGGCAGGTTTGTTTTATCTGGCCGGAATAAATACGATCGGAAGCATTATTATGATCGTTGCCCTGATTATCTTCTTAAATGTAATTTATTTCCACCGGGCACAGTATCTGTTTCAAAATGTGTTTTTGAGAAGACTGGAGAATTTGTATCTTAAAGTTTTACAATTTGCCCTTCGAAGAAAGAATCCTTTAACTTTCTTTCTGGGTACTTTTTTCTTTCTCATTCTTGTCATGCTTTTCCTGAAGGCCCGGGACCCAAAAATTCTCTTTTTCCCGGATAATGATCCTAATTACATCAATGTGAGAGCCGAGTTGCCCATTGGGAGTGATATTACTGCTACAGATTCAGTGATGAAGATTGTTGAGTCGGATATAATAGACTTTTTAGAACCTCATAAGAAAATAGTAGAATCTATTCTTACAACAGTAGGGAGTGGTGCCGGCGAAGGATTTACGGCAGGTGATACACCCAATAAGGGACTGACAACCGTTTCATTTGTCGATTATAAAGATCGCATGGGAGATAATACCTCCCAGATCATGCAGGAGATGAGCAATGAATTGATAGGAGAGTACCCCGGTGTTCAGATATCTATTGAAAAGAACAGAATGGGTCCGCCCACGGGTAATCCGGTTAATCTGGAGGTTAGCGGACAGGATTTCGGCCAGCTGATTCAATTGACAGAAAAAATCAAGCAAAAGATTGAAACAGCCAAAATTCCTGGTATAGAAGGGTTGAAGATGGACCTGGATGTAGGCAAGCCCGAGGTAATCGTTTATATCGATCGCGAGAAAGCAAGGCGGTTTGGATTGTCGACCATGCAGATTGCCAGTAAAATCAGAACCTCGCTCTTTGGAAAAGAGATTTCTGATTTCAAAGTGGGCGAAGATGAATATCCCATTCAGCTCAGACTGGATGAAAAAGCAAGATATGATCTGCCAACACTTATGAACCAAACCATTAGTTTCAGGAACAATGGTAAAATGATTCATGTACCCATTTCTTCTGTTGTTGATTTGGAGTATAGTACAACATACGGAGCTGTACGCAGGAAAGATATGGATCGTGTAATAACCCTTTATTCAAATGTGTTGGAAGGATACAACGCCACAGAAATCAATAATCAGTTGGAAGGGTTGTTGTCTAATGTGGATATTCCCGAAGGGTATCAATATGAATTCACCGGAGAGCAGGAGGAGCAGGAGGAATCAATGGCCTTTCTTGCCAGGGCTCTGATTATAGCTGTTGTGCTGATTATGATTATTTTGGTAACCCAATTCAACTCGCTTGTTAAACCTTTAATTATTATCGCTAGTGTGCTTTTCAGTACCATTGGGGTATTCCTTGGTATCGCAATTTTCAAGATGAATATTGTGGTGG
>CAZWHH010000254.1:0-4431 GCA_964633615.1 uncultured Bacteroidales bacterium
AAAGATCTTCTCCAAAAAAGAACATAAAACAGAACAAATCGCTGAAAAGAAAACTCCTGAACAAGAAAAGAAAGCAAAGGAAAGAGAAGAAAAAAAACAGGAAAAAAAGGACGAGCAAACCAAAGGAGAAGGAAAAGCGGATCAGGAAGCCTCCCCAAAAGAGACAACCAAAGCAACCCAAAAAGAATCGGATAAAACCCAGGTGAAAAAAGCCTCCCGGGGAGAAAAGAAATATTATATTGTAGCCGGGAGTTTCAGGAATCTTGAATATGCCAAAAAATTTAACCAGGATCTGATAAAGCAGGGATATAACTCAAAACTGATCGGTGAACGAAATGGGATGCACGCTGTCAGCTATAATTCGTATAAAAATAAATCTCAGGCCCAGAGAGAATTACAGGAAATGAGAGATAAAGGCTTGCAGGTTTGGCTGTTATATTATTAGTTTTTTAAGATAAATTTCTATGAATCCGGCTTGTTTTTTATTTGCCGGATTTTTTTTATGAAGAATCGGAAATCAATAGCCAGGAGGATGTCTAAAAAGTTTTTATGAGACTAAATCTGAAAATCAAGCTTTATCCCTAATCCGGCGACTGCCGGAATGCTTGATTTTCAGTAAGTTCACCCGGCAGCTGCCGGGCAAGGGGTAAAAAGTTGATGAAAATCTTATTTTATTACTTTTTAGACATCCTCTCGTTCCTGATTAAATTTCGTCCGGTTTTTTTGTGGTGAAATGTTACATCATATCATCCCCGGATTTTGGACGGGAGTGATGTATTCATTCCCGATATTGACTACAGAGATGATAAGCTCCCGGGTTTTAGCCCGCCTGAGCTTCTGTTGCGATGGTTTTGTTAGGGTTCAGCAATTTAACAATAAAGCAATACAACAATTGAATTAAAAAACAACGCGGCGAATCAAAATATTTCCCCAATAACCCTACTTCAGGAAACTATAGCCAAAACCTCAATCTAATCCTTTAATCTTTCTCTTTAGCAGTCTCCTGGCCAGTTGGTCTACCTTCCGGTTGTAATCAGTTGCCTCCGAAACGCCTTTTTTTTGATGCGAACAGATTTTTTCAATTTCGATGGGCTGGTTTTTAATCAAATTGTAAAAATATTCAACCCAGGGACGGTTGGCGATATCGACTCCTTTTTTGGTCTTGAAACCTGCATTCTGAAGTTTTTCTCTTCGGGGGATGAGATTTTTTACATAGCTGCTGTCTGTGTATATTTGAATTTTTGAAACATTTTCATAATTCCTTATTGCGTATTCAATGCATCGAATCACCGCTTTAAGCTCCATTACATGTTGCGATTGCTTTTCATCAGAACCGGTAAGTGTTTTTTCTTCATCCCCGGAAACAATGATACCGGCCCATGCACCAGTCTTATGATGTGCATCATAACTCCCGTCAGTGAAGATGTTAATTTTTGATTGTTTTTTCAACTGAATATTTTATTATTTTTAGCGCAAATTAACGAAAATAATTCATGGGTTCCATATTTCATATCATTCCATTGAGCATTTCTTTTGACTTTGAGTTCTATCCCTTACTCATCGTTGTTTTTTTGGCATTTATAATTCCCATTGCATTGTCTTTGTTAAAATTAGGTAAGGTGCCGACAGTTATTGTAGAGATCGTACTAGGGTACCTGGTGGGTAAATATATTATTGCTTCCTTTCCGGACTCTCATATTCAATCTCTTGATTTTCTTGCTCTTTCCGGGTTTATGTTTTTGATGTTTTTGGGGGGACTGGAGATTGATGTAAATGAAATCATTCAATCTTTCCCAAAACGCAGACTTACTCTTGCCCGGTTTATGAAGAATCCTTTCCTGGTAGGGATTAGTTTTTTCCTGATCTCCCTGGTGCTTTCATATTTTAGTACGATTTTCCTTGGTCAGTTTATTCATATTACCAACAAATGGTACTTTGCCCTGATTATGGTAACTACTTCGGTTGGAATCATCCTTCCGGTGTTAAAAGGGCAGAATGAACTGAACTCCCGTTTTGGACAGATGGTCATGGCTGCTGCGGCCTTTGCAGATATTCTGAGTATTATTTTATTTTCCTTCACTGCCTTTATTATTAAGCATGGGTTCCAGCCGGAAATGCTTCTTATTCTGGCATTGTTTTTTGTTTTTTATCTTTTTTATTATGCAGGACAGCAACTTTCCAGGAAGAATTTTATCAAGAAGATTTCTTATCAATTATCACATGCTGCCTCACAGATCCAGATCCGGGGTACGATTTTTTTGATTTTATTGTTTGTGGTTTTAGCCCAGGTGATCGGCACAGAGGTAATGTTGCTCGGTGCCTTTTTGGCCGGAATCCTGCTGTCTATTTTTATGAATAAGAACCGTTCTATTCTGTTGCTAAAATTAGACGGAATGGGCTATGGATTTTTCATTCCTATTTTTTTTATTATGGTGGGTGTACATTTTGATGATTCAGCCCTGACCCAGATGGGGAGTTCTCCCTTGCTTTTTCTTGTTCTTCTGTTCATCGTGCTGTATTTAATTAAGGTGGTTCCCTCGCTGTTGTGGGTTCGTTTGTTTGGAGTTCGAAAAGCTCTGTCCGGAGGTATTTTAATGGCTTCCCGTCTGAGCCTGATCATCGCCGCGTCTAAAATCGGACTGGATTTTGGCATCATTAGTCCCGGGATTAATGCTGCTTTTGTGCTCATGGCGGTGGTTACCTGCATGATATCTCCCATTGCCTACAATTATCTTACCCCTAAAAATATTTTGAAAGGAGAGAAAGTGATTATCATAGGGGGAAGCAGTTCCGGTGTACTTCTGGCCCGCAGGTTAAAAATGCACGAACAAAAGGCAGTTATTGTGGAAAGCAATAAAGTGCGTTATGTTGAAATGCGGTCTAAAGGCTTGAATGTAGTACATGCCAATGGGCTGGATAAGGATCTTTACCACAAGTTGAATATCCACCCGACTAATTATGTGGTAGTACTGACTGAGTCGGAGCACAAGAACACACAGATATGCAGGATGCTCAGGAATGAATTTAAACACCCGAACATTATCAGCAAAACAGCGAATTCTCTTGTGGAACAACAGATGAAAAGACTGAAGGTTGAATATCTTGATGTCACACGTATCATGGCAACCACGATAGAGAATTTAATATTCAGGCCCTCTACTTACCAGGCCCTGGTGGAGACTTTTGAGAATTATAACGTGGAAGATATTAAAATTCGTAACAAGGAGATAAGCGGAGTCCAGATAAAAGAAATTCCTTTTCATAAAGACGGGGAGTTGATTTTGGTAAGAAGAGGTCACCATGTGGAGATCCCGCATGGCGACACCTATTTGCAGGAAGGAGATGTGGTAACCGTGATGGGGCTCGATGCTGCCATGGAGGACTTCAGGAATAAGTTCAGGGGAAGATGAACCTGACTCGTTGGATGTGATGCTGGGATTAATGATAAAACCACCGGGAAAATTATCTGTAAAAAATAGAACTCCAGTTATTTTTTTTTAAAAAAATTTGGCAAGCAGTTATTATTTGAAAAACCTTTGTACTCATAAAGGATAGGGTTGTTCCACGTTAAAAATTTTATTTCCACTGAGCCGTTCGCTTTATTTACGTGTGGAATTTATAAGATTATTTTGTATCTTCGTATTTCATCTGACGGTTTCTGAAAAAATGATTTTGCACGTTCATGCAGATGGCACCCTGCATTTATATTGTTCTTGTTATGCATAAAGTGATGTTACCAATTAATTCACGTGCTTTTAGAAGGTTTAACCTGGAAGAGGTTATTTACCTGAAGGCGTGGGGAAATTACACTTTTCTTATAAAAAGAGAAGGAAGAAAGATCCTTTTAAGTGTTTTATTAAAGCAGATTGAAGATAAACTCCGAAAGAAGGGTTTTTACCGGCTAAGCCGCAGTTATCTGATCAATCTGAACCACGTGGAAGAGTATCATCCCCGGCAGGAGTGCAGGGTTGTAATGTCGGACGGCACTTCTATTGAAATTCCTCGTCGAAAGAAAAAGGTTTTCAGAGAAATCATGGAAGAGCGCTATACACATTTATAAGCAAATATAAAAACAGATGTAATAAATGGGAATTGTATTCTCGATTATAGGCGGAATAGCTGCTGTACTCCTGGCAAGTGAAGCAGCAAAACTCATAATTGTTGGGGAACAGTCAATCATGACCTGGGTCGTGGTTTCATTTCTCTTTTTGTTGCCTTACGGATTGATCCTCGGCAGAAAAGCAAACCAAAAGAAAGAGAAGCCATTATGAAGACCATTATTCCTGCTTTTATGAAGTAAAAAAGAAAATTATAAGGGATGATCAACCTGTTTTTCGGGAATTGGTTTTGATAATAAATAAATGATATTGACGATTTTATTCATCGGGGACTTTCCTTTTTATTATCACCTTTTGGGTTTGAAATGCCGGC
>CAZWHH010000255.1:0-4414 GCA_964633615.1 uncultured Bacteroidales bacterium
CTTCTTCCTCAGCAAATCGTAAAACAAATTCCTGCAATTTTTTTGTAGGGGCTGTGAGTAATAAATTGCCTTTTGAAGAAAATGCATGTTCAATATCAATTTCTTTTTTCATTATTTTTTCTTCCACCCAGGTGGGATCCATCATTTTTATAACAACTTCATCTTCTTTTATGGTAATTTTGGAAAAAGTGTGTACAGGAATAAAATGACACTGGTAGAGTGTGTTTTCGGAAGCATAATCATCCGGGTAAAGGTTTAAAAAGTGATATTCACCAATTTTTGCAAGGTGGGCCTCAAAAGAAGCTTTTTTGCCTTCTTCCAGGTAAGTTAATTTGTATTGATTTCCACCATTCTTTTCAAAGATCCATTTTTCTTTTTCTTTATCTTCTTCAGCCCAGATTCCAATTAGCTGCTTGTTGAAGACAATGTCTTCTTCTGTATAAATAGGATTTAAGGAAGGCAGACACCCACTAAGGATTAAAATAAGGCCGGTAAGAATTAGAAATTTTTGTGTTTTCATAATGTATAATGAGGTTTAGGACGAATTTAAAAAAATATACTTTTTATTTCAATTCAATTTTATCTTCGTAATAATCCAGAAATAGCTTTCCGTATTCCCCGGTTTCAAAAGTCATCCCCAAATCAATCTGGTCTCTGGTAACTCTCTCAATTTGTTGTGTCACTTCTTTCCGGTTGACCAGGTCCAGCAGATGATAAATGGTTTCAGCTCTTCCCTTAATCTCTTTTGGCATGGTGAGCATGATGGCCCATTTTTTATCCGGTGACAATTCTAAGAGCTGGACTATTTTGGAAGTATCTTTAAAAACCATCTGTTTATTATTTTCAGTATCATCCAGAAGGATTGCGTTTTGTTCTGCATTTTCATAGACCTTTTTTATTTTTGGATAGGATGCGGGGCGGTTCGGAACAAACCGGTCGTTGAGAAATATTTCTGAGATGCAGATGTCCTCGTATTTGCTTCCAGGATAACTTTCCAGTATTTCGAGTTTTGCAATTAAGATGCTGATTTCCAGTGGAAAATCATTGGTATCTCTGTATTTTCTTCTTACCTTCTGTTTAAATTGCTTCAGCTTTTTTGTGAGAATGTTCAGCGGAAACATTTGTATAGCAAAAGTATCCGGAATATGGAGTGTTACTTCCCAGGGGAATTCAGCTGCCAGGTAATGATGACCGTAATTCATGGCAAATCCGCCCCAGGTATAGGCAGTATAAAGTGTCACTTTTATTTTTTTCGGCCTTGCGTTTTGCTGAAAAAGGATTTTGCTTTTTCCGTATCCGGGGAACAAATTAATAACGGGATTAATGGTATCTGTTAACCGGATAAGTATTGAGGCAGGCTGCTTGTTTTTTTCAGTCCCACAAACCCAGCAAGTGTTCATGTTTCCATCAAAAAGATTTTCCGGTGGATAATTTTTGTTGTAAACCTCCCTGGCATTGAAGGATAAATATTCAAGGGTATCCATCAGGTTGATCTCTTCCAGTTCAATATGTTCCTGGGCCGGA
The DNA here is from genome assembly GCA_964633615.1 of uncultured Bacteroidales bacterium. Lineage (GTDB taxonomy): Bacteria > Bacteroidota > Bacteroidia > Bacteroidales > UBA12077 > JAGXLC01. The sequence continues at coordinate 1,525 of CAZWHH010000255.1, forward strand.
AGACTCTTCATGTAACAAATATTGAAAAGTACTACGCAGGTCAGTATGCCTGTGTAGTACTTTATTATTTTTGCAACCATTTTGTGCATCAAAAATTAAGCATTAGAAAGATTGCCATTTTATGTCCTTTTTCCAGTCCTTGTCGCACTCAAAGTAGGACTTAAACAATTCTGTGGTTTTTTCCTTATTCAGCACTTCTGCTGCCTCATATTGCTTGTTGTTTTCTTTGTATTGAACAGAATATCCTTTTTCTGAATAAGCCGCCTGGAGAAAATCTTTGTCCCCCTTGTTTAGAATCATGAAGAAATTATCACCGTCAAGTTCATTAATCAGCTTTTCAAGTTTTTTGGATGATACGTTATCAAAGGTATCTCCATTGGCCATTTCTACAGAGAAGTTTTTGGAGGCATTTTTCTTTTTTCCCCCTTTTTTAGCAGACATACTTATCTCTTCAAATTCTGTTTTTGTGCCGGAAACGATGCCTCGCGCAAACATCACCCATCTGTTCTTATTAAATTTTGATAAAACCACCCAATAGATTTCATCTTCTTTATCAGGGTGGTCTGCAAAATGGACCCCTGCTATTTTTACCTTATTTCCGAACATATTTTCTTCGCCATACCTGATCTCACTTATTTTGCCATCCCATTGATCAACTACTTTTAGTTCTTCCTGTATTTCTTCATCCTTGAAATAATTTTCGTTAATTGCTCCTTTCAGGATTCCCGAGGCATTTTTCTTTAATAATTCCGGATCTCTGTCTTTATGAGCTTTTAACACTTCTCTTGCGATTTCTTCCACCTGGGCAGTAGCCAATGTGGCGACAGCCAAAAAAAATACTGCTGACAATACATACTTTTTCATAATTTTTCCTTTTTGTTGATTTATAATGTATTAAATTTAATTGTTATTTCTGAAAACTCCTGATTTTTCTATTTCGTTTATGATCTTTGTAGTTTATAAAACCTGGCCGTTTTAACCAGTAAAATAATACCGAGTATTAATGAAGCAAGAAAAACGAATGCAGACAGAATAATAGAGATGTAAAAACCTGCTGCACTAAATTTGTATGCAAGATCAGCAAACAAAAAAGAGAGCAATGCCAGTGTGATGGGATTAAATTTGACAATTGATAAAACCCCAAGAAAAACATTCCATTTGTTGTTCTGGGTTTTTTGTGCCATATAGGCCGGATAAATGGTTATTATGCCTATTAAAGCAGCAAAAAAACTTGATGAAATCAGTACCCAGAGAAAAACCTCTGCGAATCCAATGATTATAAAGGAATCATCGATTCGTTTGATTGATTTTATGACTTTTTCCATTAAATATTATTTTGATAAAAGTTAGTTTTTGTCCCTGAAAACTAAAGTACGTAATATTTGTGAAAATTTCCACCATTCAATGTAAATAATATACAGGCAGAGGTAAATGGTTTCCTGTATTTTGGTTCTTTGGTCTATATATTCCGTGATCTGTGAAACAGGAACCCGGGAAAATTTTTGTTTGTGTATTCTTTTCATAACCCCAATGAACAGGATATGACGACCCAAACCCAGGATTACATAAAAAATATTTCCGGCTTAATGTGATGACCACCGGGGATGTTTTCCGGAGAGGTACTTTTTGGCAGGTCTTTGAAGACCCCGGCGGGTATTCCGGTCCTGGTTTGTTTGAATTCAGCTGGTTAGCATGAATCGCGCCTCTGCCAGATTTTTGTAATTCTTTTTTAATTTCTTAATTTGCAGTATACAAAAAACTGATGCTATGGAAAAAACAGCGCTTACCCCGGACTTTTACCTTTCCGGGATTGTCCACGGCCACTGGCGTCTGGCAGATTGGAATGTGTCTGCCCGGGAAATGGTAAGAATGACCCGGCAGATGATGGAAATAGGCATTACCTCCTTCGACCATGCGGATATCTATGGAGACTATTCCTGCGAAGCGATCTTCGGGAAAGTGCTTGCAACTGATAAATCGCTGAGAAAAGACATGCAACTGATATCTAAATGCGGGATCAAGCTGCTATCTGATAAATTCCCCGGGCGGAAAATAAAACATTACGATTATTCAGCAGATTATATCATCTCATCTGCCGAACAGTCGCTTACGAATTTCAATACAGATTACCTGGATCTCTTTCTTCTTCACCGGCCAGCCCCGTTTTTCGATCCGGAAGAGGTGGCAAAAGCCTTTTCACACCTAACACAATCCGGCAAAGTACGGCATTTTGGTGTTTCTAATTTTACGCAGCAGCAATATGAAATGCTGGAGGAACATGTGGATCAGCCCCTGGTAACCAACCAGGTGGAAATCTCACCCCTTTGCCTGGAGCATTTTGACAACAGCAACATTGATTTTTTCATGAAAAGGAAGATGCACCCCATGGCCTGGTCACCCCTTGCCCAGGGAAAACTAATGAACCCGGAAAATGAGAAAGAACAAAGGGTGCATAACACGTTGGAAGAAATAGCCCGCGAGTTGACTGTGGATGGCATCGACAAGATCATCTACAGCTGGCTGCTCAAACATCCCGCACAAATTATCCCCGTAATTGGCACGGGTAAGCTTGAGAGGATTCAAAATGCCATCGAAGCGATGGAAATATCCATGACCCTGGAACAGTGGTACCGTATTTATACCGCATCCAAAGGGGAAGAAGAGCCATAGGAGGGAGTAGTTGACAGATATTTGATTCCAGTAGGCAGCTGGCAGTGGGCAGAAAGCAGTATAATGCAGTAGGCAGAGCCGAGCTGTGTTTTTTATTTCTGTAGCTACAACGTGTTAATCCCTAAAAATTATCTAAAAGCCTTTTGTTGGAATTTGGTGTATCTTCTCTTTGTCTCTTTTAATCTTATTGACCTTTTTCCCGGAATTAAAACGATAACTA
>CAZWHH010000256.1:0-4393 GCA_964633615.1 uncultured Bacteroidales bacterium
CCTTTTTGGAGGCTCTGCTATTGCCGGTACAGTGAATATTATCACTAAAGATCCGATAAACAATCTTTTTGATGTCTCTACCCGTGCAAACTTCATGCAAGGTAATCGGAATGACCTTTCGGTAGACTTTAGTACCTCTATAGTGAATGAAGAACATACTACCGGTATATCTATCAATGGACTCAACCGCAACAGAGAGTACTTTGACGCGAATTCCGATGGTTTTTCAGAGATTCCTAAACTGGAAAACACCTCGATTGGGTTGAATGCTTATTTTCGCCCTACAGACTTAACTAAAATTAAACTCGATCTTCATAAAATACATGAGTTCCGGCGAGGGGGGAATAAATTTGCAACTTTGCCCCATAATGCTGACATCACAGAACAGGTAAGACATGATATCACCGGGGGGAGCCTGACTTATGAGCAGTTTGGAAAAAATCAGGAAAGCAGATTTTCTGCTTTTCTCTCCGGACAATTGATGGACAGAGACAGTTATTACGGTACCAATAATGATTCTACTGCATACGGTGAGACCCGAAACGATAAATTTGTGCTGGGGACACAGTATTCATTTGAATTGGATCAATTGCTTTTTGCTCCCGCAGAAATTTATATCGGGGCAGAAGATATCTATGATGAACTGGATGATCGTAAATTAGGTTTTGATAGTATCGCCGGGAAAATCATTTCGAAACAATTCAGTAATACATTGGGGGGATATGTGCAATCAGAATGGAATGCAGATTGGGTTAAATTTCTTTTTGGAATTCGTGCAGACTATTATAACATTAATGATCAGTATAATGAAGGGAATAACGTGTCTGGAATTGTTGTTTCGCCTCGCACAAACTTATTATTTGATTTGTTTAAGAAGTACCAGTTCAGGTTGAGTTATGCAAAGGGTTACCGGGCCCCTAAAATATACAGTGAAGATCTTCATATTGAGGCTTCTAAGGCTCGCAGAATAGTCCACAGGAATGATCCGGAGCTGGAAGAAGAAATTTCACATAGTTTCAGTGCTTCTTTAGATTATTCCGGAAAGTTATTTGACAGATCTGTATATTTCCTTCTGGAAGGGTTTTATACCTCGCTTCAGAATCCATTTGCGAATGAAATTGTGAAAGAAGATGAATACAATATGACTTACCTGAGGGTTAATGCAGAAGAGGGTGCGATTGTGAAAGGATTAAACCTTGAAGGAAACTTTTTAGTGGGAAATTCTCTATATATGAAATTAGGATTTACTTTTGAAGATAATAAATACAAGAATCTACAACAATGGGGAGAATTGCCTTCCAGTAAATCAAAAGAAATGATGCGAACCCCTTCAAATTATGGTTACCTGATGGCAGACTGGGATATCAATAAGAAATGGGGTTTCTCTCTGACAGGAAATTACACGAGTTCGATGTTAGTACCCCATTTAGGAATTATTAATCCTGATGCCGATCAGAAAAAGTCTATTGATAACGGATATGTGATAGAAGATGAAGAGCTTTACAAAACCAAGCCGTTTTTTAATGTGAGCGCTAAATTGTCTTATGTGCACTTTCTGTCTAACGGATTAAAATTAACTTTTAAGACCGGCATGAAGAATCTGCTGGAGAGCTATCAGGACAATTTTGACTCAGGAGTTTATCGCGATGCAGGATTTATGTACGGTCCCTCCATACCGAGAACCTTTTATTTTTCCATCAACGTAGCGAATATTCTTGAATAATTAGGGCTGATCACCCTCAGACTTTTGAATCGTTCTGTCGGTGGTCAGTACTTTTGTTTTTTTGTCTAGTAAGCGAATGATGAGGAAAAATATAAGGCCTGCTGCAAGAGAGATTAACCAGAAGAGAGAGATGTTAAGTTCTTGTGAATTAATATAATGCTTAAGAACATTTAAATAGGCAAAAGAGATTATAATTGCCAAAACACCCCGGTATTCTCTTTTTAACACATATCTGGGTGAAAATTTGAGGGGTGGTTTGATCCATTTTCTAAATTTTGGAATAAAGGCAGGCGTATTTTTTGACCATTCCTGAAATTGAGCTCCGAATTTTTCTTTCAGAAAAGCTTCTTCGGCAAACATGATTCGTTCATAATAAATAAAAAACAGAAGAATTCCTATTGCTGTAAACCAAAAAGACTGGGTATAGAGCATGATGCCCAGCCACATCAGAAAGTTTCCAAGATAAAGCGGATGCCTGAGATATCCGTAAATCCCTGAGTAATTTAACACTTCAGCTTTTTGTTTTTTTGTATTCCGACCTGAAGTTCCCGTGGGAGCATATCCAATGGCAAGTGCTCTGACTAACAGACCCAGAAAAGAAATGAACAAACAAATCACAGACCACCATAAATCGGGAATTAGGAAAGGATTCTCCTGAAAGATAACAACCAGGGTAGCTATGGGATAAAAAACCAAAGGCAGATAACTGCGGTGTCTGAAAAGATAATTTCCACTCTGGCGGAATTCATTCGATAACGACATATTTATTATTTTTTGAGGCAAATTTAATATAAAAACAATACAGTAGTATCCAGAAAAAAAGACTGTCCCTTGCAGAACAGCCTTTGTCTTTTTTGATGTGGATGCTAATTATTCAGGATGAATTGCTTCAACCGGGCATACATCAGCGCATGCACCACAGTCAGTACAAAGATCCGGGTCAATTTTATAGATATCGCCTTCCGATATTGCCTCTACCGGACATTCGTCTATACAAGAACCACATGCTGTACAATCTTCTGTTATTACGTAAGCCATTTGTATTATAATTTTTAATGGTTAAAATTAATATTCCTGACAAAATTATTTTCAATTTTTGAACCAAAAAAGAAAAAAGAACATATTTCTGTAATTTGAAAGCATTATAAATAAGGGATGATGTATTATTCTTCCAGTAATTTTAATGCAATCCATGTGAGTCCCGATGTTGCTGTTTTTAGTGCTGCTTCATCGATATCAAAATGGGCAGAATGAAGACCCGCCGAAAATTCATTTTTTTCATTGTTGGTACCAAAACGATAAAAAACAGCGGGAATTTCTTGTGCATAATATGCGAAATCTTCGGCAGTCATTCTCATCTCAAGGTCTTTGATATTTTTCCGGCCCAGTAATTCTCCGGCAAATTCCTTAATTTTTTGGGTAACTTCCGGGTGATTGTGAAGTACGGGATACCCTTTTTTTATATATACATCAGCTTTGCAGGTCGTTCCCGACAGGGTTCCATGTGTGATATGTTTAATGTTTTCATGGGCTTTAGTCCGCCATTCTTCATTCATAGTCCTGAAGGTTCCTTCTAAATACACTTCATTGGGTATTACATTGGTTGCTCCATTTGCTATTACTTTTCCAAAGCTTAAAACCGTTGGTATTCCCGGGGGCGCTTGTCTGCTTACTATTTGCTGGAGGTCTGTTATTACCCTGGAAGCCAGATAAACAGTATCGTCAACTTTATCCGGCATGGCCCCATGTCCGCCTTTTCCCCTGAGCGTAATAAAAACTTCATCGCTTGAAGCCATATAGTTTCCCTTTCTAAGACCCAGTTCTCCGCTTTGTAATTCAGGATATACATGTTGGCCAATAATTATAGAGGGCCTTGGATTTTCCAGTATCTTTTCCTCGATTAAACTTTTTGCTCCGCCTGGCAATTTTTCTTCTGCTGGTTGAAATATAAATTTTATGGTGCCTTCGAAATGATCTTTAATTTGGTTCAGTATCTTTAGCGTTCCTAATAAAGCAGCAGTATGAGCGTCATGCCCGCAGGCATGCATCTTGCCTTTATTCTTTGATTTATAAGAAATTTCGTTTTTCTCTTCGATCGGGAGTGCATCAATATCAGCCCTCAGGGCAATCACTTTTTTTCCCGGATTTCTTCCCTGGAGGGTTCCAACTATTCCTGTATTGAAAATTTTTTTACCCTGTAAATTGATTTTCGCAAGCTCCCGCATAATATAATTGGAAGTGTCGTATTCTTCATAGGAGAGTTCCGGATGTTGATGGATATTCCGTCGGATATCCCTGACATCTTCGTGAAATTTCTGACTTAATTCTATGATGGTCTCTTTCAGATCCATAAATGGAGAATTATTTTCCGGTGATCATTTTTATTGAAGCAAACATAAACAAAAATTTTTTAGCATGATACCCTTTATCCACCTTAATTTGTAAGTTTTTTTTCATTACGGGATCTCCCGGCCTGATTTTTGATAATTTTTCATATAATTTTCTTTTCTAAAAAATGTTAATTTTGTGGTTAATTACTAAAAATAACAATTATGAATACAAAAGTTACTTTGATAATTCCTTTTTTAATTTTTCTGTTTTCAGCAGGTGCTTTTACACAACAAAAGGAACCCTCTATTTCCTTTGAAAAGACCAAACATAATTTTGGCA
>CAZWHH010000257.1:0-4392 GCA_964633615.1 uncultured Bacteroidales bacterium
TATTTTAATTAATTAAGATTAGATCGATCTTATTTCTTTTCAATTTTAATGGATTTCTTTTTTATTCGTAACTTAAATACTCAAAGGATACTCCCGTCATCTCTTCATAATCCTCTCCGGCTTCCAAAATATCTTCATCGTCGACAAAATAGTGCCATTCGGTTTTAAACTGCTTGTCCTTTTCAGCAATTTTTTTGATGGTTTCAATGATCTCCATGATCATTTTGGAAGAGGCTGTATTAAAGTATTCATAATTAAAAATAACTCTCGTTCCCGGAGCAGGAGATTTGGCATATTTTTCGATCCATTTTATGATGGGAAGGTAAAATTCTTTTGCATCTTCAGGCATGGAACGTCCGCTGAATTTAATTTCTCCTTCATTTCGTTTAAGAATTACCTCGGGGGTTTCAGGTGAACTGCTTATATGAACCTCTTCATTATTTAAAGCTTCATTTACTCTTTCAGCAATTTTTTTTGTAGTAATTTTTTCCATAGGTGACATTGTTTTATTCATAAGAAACAAATTGAAATTCCAGCTCACTCAGTTCCTCAAATGTTTTCCCTGATTCAAGGCAATCATCATCTTCTTCCATATAATGCCATTCGATGTGTAACTCTTTGCCTGCCCCCTTTATTTTTTTCAGTTCATTAAAAATGTTCAGGATTATTTTTGAGGAGGATGAATTAAAATATTCAAGATCAAAACGGGCAAATGTTTTGTCCTGAGGAGATTGTACATACTTTTCTATCCATTCCAGCAGCGGACCAAAGAATAATCTTGCATTTTCCGGCATGGCCCGCCCGGATAATTTTATTGTTCCCTGATTTTTGTTGAAATAGATTTTGGGGGTTCGCTCACTTGCTGAAATATCAACCACATCTTTATCAGGGGCTTCTATTATTTTTTCAAGAATTCTTTTGTCAGACAATATATCCATCTTACTTTTTTCCTATGGTTACGTTCGATCAAACTGTTTGTTCATTTTATTTAATAAGCACCTGTATTAAATTGACCAAACAGGAATTTACATGGATAAAAAAAGAGGCCCGCCCGACCGAGTTACCTCTAAAGCTCAACATGCTGATTATTAATATATTATAAGCACATATTAAATTTCAACCCGGAAAAATATGTGTAAATATCTCCTGTCTTCTGCTTTCTAAATTCTGCTATATTGGCTGCTGACTGCTGTTCACTAACTGCTTCGTTTCCGTTTAATAATAATATTCGCCATCGCTTTCCAGAAATATTTCCAGTCGGTGAGAAACGGGTGTTTCTTGTAAGCCCTAAGATATTTACGCTCTGAATCCTGAATCTCCTCCAGGCTGTTGGGAAGATCATAATAGAAAGGGGGAATCAGTCCCGGTTTGAATTTGGTCCGCTCTTCCTGCAGGTCTTTGTCATACAGATTGAAATAGTGACTGCTGAGTGGACGGATACCCACCAGCTTCATTTCTCCTTTCAACAGGTTGATTAACATGGGCAGTTCATCAATCCAGAATTTACGGAAAAAACGTCCCAGGGTGGTGATCCTGAAATCATTCTTGAATTTTCCTCCTTCTTTAAGCTGGTATTTTTCATATACATAATCCTGTATGTATTCGGCAAACGGGTGCATGGTGCGGAGCTTGTAGACATGAATTATCTTTCCGTTCTTTCCCACACGCCTGAGTTTTACAAAGGGACCATAGGTCGGATTTGTGTCAAATACAGGAGATTTTATTTTTCGTGCTGAGAAATAGAATAAATCCCCGATTTCTTCACTTTCTGTTAATTCAAACCCGCAGGAGTATAAACGGCCAATCATCTCTGCTTTGGATATTACCCGGTTGTTTCCCCGTGTAAGAAAGAAATACAGTCTTTTCGTGAGGAAAAATTTCGGAAATATTCTTTTTATAATAAAATCGAAGGAATAATAAATGATGTTAAGTACAGGGGGATATTTTCTGAGCAACCGCCGTTTTCGCTGGTTCTTTGTTTCCAGGCATCCAATAAAGGTTCCATCCTGTGGAAGTTTTGCATTTACAGATTCCAGGAATTTATTGACAAACCGGATGTCGTTCATTCGTTTGATGTTGATGAGGTGTTTATAATACCTGGCAGGTAAACGCTGAATGTTAAACCGGGTGGTAGTGGAAAATATAATGAAGTCCTTTTTATCTATGGAAATATGTCTGCAAACAAACCCAAAGGCCTTTTTTCCAATTTCTTCCCGGAGTATTTTATGAATATGTATACCGGTGCGCAAGGATCTTTCATCCAGGGTGACGGATTCCTTCCCGTTCTCATAAAATCCGTCTCCGTTTTCCATAGGGAATTCAATCTTTTCAGCAGGGGTTGATTTCGCGTATTTTAAAGAATAAAAAAGGTAGAAGAAGAAGAATTCGAGTATCGTAGCAATGCCGGTGGTGCCGAATACAATCAGCCTGGAATATTCCATTTCTCGGAGTCCGTACATAATAAGGGCCGTGAGCATCACAATCACCAGGTTGGTTTTGACGATGGCTATGTATACTTCTTTTGGACTGTGATATTGTTCTATCTTATATTTTTTGTTGAGGAAGGAAACGAGGACCCAAAGGAAAAGAAATCCGCCGAAGGCAACGGAGTATTTGGTAAGATAAGTAATTGTAGGGGACGGTTTAACCAGCACAGAGGTGGCATAGGCCACTACAAGCAATAGCACATCAATGAAAACAACAGATATTTTGGTTCTTTTTTTCATAGCAGACTAATTGACTTCGAAAATACTAAATTTTAAACGGAAATGATAAGAGAAGGTTATTATTTTAAGGGGAGGGTCTTTTTCCTGTTTTACGCATTTTTTTGGGGACACCTTTGTGAATAACTGTTAATCAATGATTATTTAATAATTTTGGGTGTCCCGAAATCAGTAATTATATATTTATCAATAATTTATATTTTTTTGCAATATGAAAGCAAAAATTTAATAGGTTTTGTTTCTTTAGTATCTAAAAATTTTCAGTAAGTTGGTATTAAATGATACTTTTTTTATTGTTTGGTGTTCCAATAATAGAGAAAACAGGATAAAAGCAACTATAGCAAGTATTAGCCATCATTTTTTCCTTGATGAAAAAACGAAGCAAAAAAATCAAGACAAAATTAAGCTACCCACCCGCTCGTATTAATTGCTTTAAAATCTAAGAAACCTGGACAAGCCTTTTCTTGATTTTAATAGCAATTAATACTCCTATCACCCCTAACCCGCGAATTTGGTCGGGCCTGCGCTCTGTTAGGTCAACGGGAGATTTTTTAATAATTATAGGATGAATTCTTCAATAAATGAAGCTTTCCTATTTCCAATATTTATGACAAAAATATATTAGGCGGCTAGTCTATAAATCTGGATATGGGAAACTAACGGTTGCGAAATCGAAGAGAAGCCCTGGCATATCCACGCGGGGTGTCCCAATGCGGAAAACAGGGGAAATGATGAGAGAAAGTTATTATTTTAAGGGGAGGGTACTTTTTTTGTTTAAGGGGGCAATTGCGGGAAAAGGTTAAATTTTAAAAACCAAGATTAAAACCAAACCTTCCGGTCCATGTTTCCCCGTGGAACATTTCGGGTGTGAACCTTGACAGATAGTAATTTGCGGGGAGTGCATCCGCATCATATCCTTTAATGTGTCTGTAAGTGAACCCGGCAAATAAGTAGGAATTGGATGTGAACTCGTAAGTGGCCTCCAGGGATACCGTTTCATTGTCCCACGTTTTATTCTGCATGAAAGGATGTTCGTCTATCCTGGTTTCACCCCTGGCGTATTCATATTCATTGCCGTGCGCAGCGTACATATAGCCTGCTTTAAAATGAAATTTTTGAAAAGGCCTGATTTCCAGTTCAACGTAGTAATCCCTGCTGTTGTCTCCGAGGTAATGTCCCAGGTTGTACCTGTTGGTGGCGTATGTCAGCACCGGGATGCGGTGTTCAAAGGCGAGGGGAACGGTTTTTGTCATTTCATAAGTGAGGGACACGTTACGCAACGGCCAGTTGGATATTTTTGCACCCGCTTTCCAGCTGTAGAAATTGTGTCTTTTGGGGTCGTTGATCCGGGTAATGGAAAATTCATCGATAAATAAGGTACCATAGGCATGGAGGTGCTTGATCAGCCGGATACTCAGGTTGCCGAACATCTGCGAGTTCTGGTTTTCAACATTTGCACTGATGGTATGGTCAATGGATTTGAAAAACATGAAGGGAACCAGGAAAGCAGGCTGCACCTCAAGGTCGCCATAAATTATCGAGTTTCCGAAAGAAAAACCAAGTCCTTTCACCGGGATTAAGGTAAACAGGTTTGCAGCAATATATTTGGGCTTGTACACCGATCTGTCGAAGCCTGATTCCGGGGAGTATGACCTGAGGCTGTCCACCA
>CAZWHH010000258.1:0-4389 GCA_964633615.1 uncultured Bacteroidales bacterium
CGAAGGAATAGCGATCTCATAGCCCACCCGGGTGAATCCGTTGGAATAGGCCTGTCTCGCTTCCGGGAAGTGGCAGTGATTAAATTCCCTTTTGATTACTCTACCCCTTATTCCGGGGATGAATGAGTTACATTCCTATTCTGTAAAATGCAGCGTAAAATTCAGCTCTTGCTATCAGTTCGGAAATGAGAAAAAACGCAAATGGCAGGTAAAAAGCAAGGCTCATGTTCTTTAACTTGTCTTTTTTGTATGTTATTAATAATATCGAGACGGCGCCAAGCAGTAAAGCAAGCCAACGTATTAACAGCAAAGATCTGTTAAAAGGCTGCGGTTTAAAAGCTATATTCCCTTCAATTACCTCCCGGGTTATAAAAAATCCGTTGATTATAATTAGCACAATAGCCAACAAAGTGATAGAAGCCAGTGCTTTGGTTTTGGAGTCAAAACGAATGCGCTTTGTAGTTTTTATATTGTAGTGAAATAGCAATCCCAGCACAAAAGCAGAACCAGTGAGCAAAGCAGTTGAGTAAAATTCAATTATTGTTGATATGCTATTCCAGGTCGGCACTGTGGGTAGAATATATAACCTTGCCATAACATAAATCATGAGAACACCCATTATGGCCGTAGCCGTTATAAAAGATCTGTAATATTTTACGACCGAAGTTTTAAAATAAACAACCATATTGACTGCCAAAAGACAAAGCAAAAACAGGGATACAAAGAATATTTCCCGGCTGAGCCATGAGGTTTTCAGGTTGCTTAAAGCATGAATTGCATTAACCGGGTTGTTGAGATGAAGAAATGACAGGACTAATGCAATCAACATAAGGCCTGCTGCAATATACAACGCAGTATTGTTCATTTTGGCGTAACCGGTTTGATTTTTACTGAACACAAAAGGTAAAACAGCAATCATGATGCCGGCAGCCAATTGTGAAAATGAGGTAAAGAAGACAAGCGACCATTCAGTGTGAAGCATTTTTAACCTCCTCTTTATTTATAATTTTCCAGTTTTTTGATTCCCCGGCAGAGGGATGTTTTTTGATAATAATGGAGGGTTTTGTGTGATGCTCGGGTGGCAAGGGGAACACGTTAGCATGTTTGCCGTATTTGCGCTCCAGTTCATCCAGATCGCCTATTTCCAAAACTCGCATGGGGCATGCAGCAACACATGCCGGCTCTTTGCCTTCTTTAAGGTAATCATAGCATAGGGTACATTTGGTCATCACTCCTTTTTGTTTATCAAGCGTTAATGCATCATAAGGGCAGGCCCATTCACAATATTGACAGCCCATGCATTTGCTCTGATCTATTAAAACCACCCCGTCATCGGTTTTGTATATCGCTTTATTAGGACAAGAACTCATGCAAATAGGATCCCGGCAATGATTGCAAGACATAGAAACGTTATAAGCCCCGATATTTGATATCCAGGTTTGGTCATCTCGTATCCAGTCACCCCCACATACTTCATATACCTTCCTCCAGTTTATTCCATTACCGAGGTTATGCTTGTCTTTGCATGCAATCTGGCAGGTTTTGCAGCCAGAACATCGCGATGAATCAAAATAGAAAGCTTTCTGTTTTTTCATTTTACTTTAGGCTTTTACTTTTTCAATTTGCACCATAATCGTGTGTTGGGCATTCCCAAATGCTAAGGGCGTCCACTTATGAGATGTAAGCACATTAATATTTCCACGTCTGTCTATACCCTCTTTATCTGGTTTATACCAAGCCCCTTGTGGTATATCCACAACCCCGGGCATGATTTTAGGCGTTAGCCTGCAGGGCATGATGATTTTACCCCTTTCGTTGTATATTAATACTTTTTCCCCATTCTGTATACCTCTTTTTTCGGCATCCCAAGGATTCATAAACACCCTTTGAGGGAATGCTTCCTCCAGCCAGTCAATACCGTCATGTGTAGAATGTACCCGTGGCATATAATGGTGCCCCAGGGCTTGCAGGGGATACTTTTTACTTTCCTTGCCAAACGGGCTTTCCCATTCCTGTATGTATTTCGGAACAGCCGGTATTTCTTTAGGCTTATTCATATCAAACAAAGGTTTTGAAAAAAGCTCTATCTTACCGGTCGGAGTATTAAGGGGATACTTGTCGGTGTTTTTTCTGAAATCATCGAAAGCTATTGCTGGTTTTTTAACAGGTGTTGAGTAAACGCCGGTGTTCTTTTCCTTGAACTCCTTAAATTTAGGCACTTCAGGAAAGCGTGTTCTTCTATAGACTCCAAGTGCCCATACGATCCAGTCTTTCTCGTTCCTGTTTTGCGTGTACTTCTCTTCTAAATCAAGTTTTCGGGCTATTTCGGTACAAATCTGATAATCGCTTTTGGTTTCATGAGGTGGTTTGGATATTTGTGGATTTAAGATCACCTCATCACCATATTTCCATCCATCCTGTAAGCCCCACACCTCCAGCTGGGTGCAAACAGGCAGCACCAGGTCGGCAAAGCGGGCCGAGGGTGTCATGAACTGGTCCTGGACAGCAATAAATTCTACAAGGCTCTCATCTTTCAGTATTTCGGTGGTTCTATTTATATCAGCATGTTGATTGGCAAGAATATTCGAGGCCACACTCCAGATCAGTTTTATATTATTATTCAGTTTTTCAGCATTGACCACGCCATCTTCTTTGCCCATTTCTTTACCCCTTATAATGGCTTCAGTCCAAAGAAACACGGGAATCTTTGTCTTAACAGGGTTGTTGCCTGTGGGGAATACATTCCAGAAAGGACCCCCATCATCAGCCTGCAGGCCTAACCCACTGGCCCATCCACCCGGGATGCCCACGTTGCCAGTAATTGAAGCTAAAACACATCCGCCCAAAACAGGTTGCTCTCCGTAAGCCCGCCTTTGCATTCCATAGCCCTGGTATAGCATTGCGGGTTTGGTTTTGGCAAACTCCCGGGCTATTCTTTTAATTGTCTTTTGAGGTATTCCGGTGATGCTTTCGGCCCATAGAGGAGTTTTTGGCTGATTATCGAAAGTCCCCAGGATATAATCCTTGTAGCTTTCTTCATTTTCACAGCCTTCCGGCATTTGCGTTTTATCAAATCCTGAGCAGCATGTTGAAATAAAACTTTTATCGTGTAAATTCTCCGTGATAACAACATGAGCCATTGCACTCATCATGGCCACATCGGTACCCGGCCTTATGGGGATCCATTCATCAGCCAGTGCAACAGCGCTCATGGTCATTCTCGGGTCTATACAAACTACTTTAGCGCCCTTTTCCCTGGCCTGCTTCAGAAAATATTCGCTGTTGGTGCCATCTCTCATTTCCGATGGATTCCAGCCCCACATCAAGATATATTTTGAATTAACCCAGTCCTGACGCTGATTCCCGGTCACGTTAGTACCGTAAACATAAGGCGTTGCCTTGCTGATGCAGGCCCAGCTGTAACTGTTATAATACCCCAGGGAACCACCAAAAAGGTTGAGCAGTCTTGCTGCCGTTTGCCTGCCGTTGACCTGATTATAACTGCCTGTCCCATAAGGCAGGTGAATAGCAGTGTTACCATATTTAGCCTTCACTCTTTTGAGTTCAGAAGCCATCAGGTCGGTTGCCTCTTCCCAGGAAATTCGTTTAAATTTTCCTTCACCTCGTTTGCCCACACGTTTAAGAGGATATTTAAGCCGGTCTTTATGGTACTGGCGGCGGCGATAAGCTCTTCCTCTTATACATGCTCTAAGCTGAGGATCAGCTAATGTGTCACCCGGTCTGTCATCGGTTTCTATTCTCAATACCTGGCCATCTTTTACATGCAGTTTTAACACACATCTTCCGCCACAATTATGAGCAGGACAACCGGCCCGAACGATCTTAATCCCGTTATGCTCGCTTTCCACAACACCCATTGTTCGCTCAAGTTCCCTTACACATGCGGCAAAAGTACCTGAAAGTGCAATGCCCCCGGTAAGCAAAGCGCCCAGTTTAATAAAACTTCGACGATCAATAGCCGATTCAAGAGAAACGGTTTTGTCGGATTTTTCTTTTTTTGAATTGTGCATTACTTGGCTGTATAATCTCTTTTAAAACAGAAAAAGTTTTTTGCAGACTAAAATAAGATTTTTTCTGTGAAATGGATAGCATGAATTTATTAAAAACATCTGAACCTCTTTAATTTTTTTGTTTTGCTGTTTAATTATTGAAAATTACACCCCGACTTTTAGCTGTATGCACCGTACGGGATTTTCAGAGACGCGTTCTCAACTTGTCCTGCTCCTGACGGATCGCCCGTTATAAATTTTGCTATTGCCGACCTTCTCAGACACTGGAAGCCCGCCCGCATGGTGTATCACAGCATGTTAGCCGGCGTTGTGTGCCCTGACTGTCCATCGAGGGTACAAGATAATAAAAGTTCTTTGA
>CAZWHH010000259.1:0-4379 GCA_964633615.1 uncultured Bacteroidales bacterium
ATATTGAAATGTATATTGAAGCACGTTATATGAAATATGTTTTGAACGAATATGGTCTTTTTATTGGATCTTTGGGTTTAAATTTTATTTGTGATTAATGAAACCCTCATCTGCTCCCTGCAGACAAAAGACAATGAATAAAGCATGAGGGTTACATGGGATGCAGCATCAAAAAATGGAGATTTTAGTAGGGTTTGCTGAAAAACACAAAATAAACTTATAATGAGTGCTATACAGACTTTTTCAGCAAGCCCTTAGTAAAAATAAGTCTCAGATTGTCAAACTAATAAATCAACTGGGTTCTAATGAATACGCTGGAATAATTTTTCGGCTACAAATCGGAGGCTTTCCTTTTCCTCCTCTGTTTTATCCAGGGTATTAAATGCATTCAGTGCTTTATCATAATAATCCCTGATAAGATTTTCTGTGGATTGAGGTATGTCTAATTCTTTATAAATATCAATAACCCTGTTTATCTTTCGTTCCTCATCAGATTCATTTTCCAGCAAATCGACAAGGTTGCTTTTTTGTTCTTTATCAGCCTTTTTTAATGCCTGAATTAATAAAATGGTTTTTTTATTTTCTAAAATATCTCCGCCTATTTTTTTGCCAAAGACCTCAGTGTCACCAAAAGCATCTAAAAAATCGTCCTGCAATTGAAATGCAATTCCTAAAAACCTTCCAAAATCATATAAAGCCTCAGACTCCTTCCTGGGTGCATTTCCAATAAGAGCTCCCATTTTTAAACTGCATGCCAGCAAAACAGAGGTTTTAAGTTCAATCATCTGCAAATACTCCTCTTCACTAACAGACTTTATCCTTTCATATTCCATATCATATTGTTGCCCTTCACATACTTCCAGTGCTGATTGATTGAACAAACGATATACAAGCGAAGCATTGACTCCTTCGTATTGGTGAAGAAACTGATATGCCTTAATAAGCATAGCATCTCCAGAAAGGATGGCAGTATTAATGTCCCATTTATTATGTACGGTTGGTTTATTCCTCCTCTTATCAGCATTGTCCATTATATCATCATGTATGAGGGTGAAATTATGAAAAATTTCCAGTCCCAGGGCCGGTTCAATGGCTATTTCCGGATTTTCAAGATACAAATTGGCAGCCATAATCAAAAGGGTGGGTCTGATGCGTTTCCCTTGTCCTGAGAGAATATACCTGATGGGATCATAAAGTCCGGACGGCTCATTACCGATGGTTAATTCTTCAAATTTCCGGCTGACAATTTCCTGCACTTGTTGAAATGAATACATAGCAAATAATTAAGGTTTTCATGATAAAATTAAATAAAAATAACGTTCCCCCAATCAGAAAACCAATAAAAAACGCACCGCTCAAAAACGGTGCGTTTCATTTGTATAGAGTTTAATTATTAATTTGTCATTCTCAGACGCATTTCTACTAAAGTCTCCATTTTTTGATGCTGCATCCCATGTAACCCTCATGCTTTATTCAGTGCCTTTTATCTATATGCTGTAGATGAGGGTTTCGCTAAAAACAAATTAATTCTTACTGAAATACACTTTCTTCAATGCCCTGGTTTATTTCAACTTTTTGTACTTCCATAGTCATATCTCTCATTCCTGAGATTTTAATAGTAAAAGGAAATTTAACTCCTTCTACCTCTTTATAATCAGAAAAAGTTCTGACCATGTCAATTTCTCCCATTTGGGTCTGGGTTTTGCTTTTTGATTGCAGTTTCAAACCGGATTCCGTGTCATAAAAATCGTATCTGACATTTCCGTTCGGCATGGTAATTTTTACTTTATAAACATCCTGCCCTTTTACCTCGGCCATTTCTACAATCTTTGTTTTGATTCCCAATTCATCATAGCTGAGATACTTGTGCATTTTCGCTTCAAATTTCATCTCTTTGAGCATCTCCCCTTGCATTTGTTGTTCCTGCCCCCTGGCAATGATTTTCCCTTTTTCGCCGTCAAAAACCTGTTTTGACATAACCATTCCATTCATTTTTTGAATTTGCGTCATTTTATCAGGAATTTTCCTATAAAGTTCGATGGTCACACTTGCTCCAGGCATAGACAAAGTGTTTACCTGATGAATTTCTTTGACCTTTTTCAGATTCACTCTCCCTCCAAGGGCTTCAATATACTTTTCTATTACTTTTTCAGCGGTCATTCCTTTAGGTATCTGTTTGCTTTCACTAACCGGTTCTCCGTTAAAGTTATACAAATTCACTTCATTCTTCCCGCTGAATTTTTGAATTTTCTCTTTCACGACAGATTTATCGCCAACCACAACCACATATGATTCATCGGGAAGAATATATTCCCGGGCCATTTTCTGCACATCTTCCGTTGATACGCTGTTTACTCTTTTCAGGTAATTGGCGTAATAATCATCCGGCAAATCATATCTTTTTGTATTTAATGCGAACCTTGCATACGTACGGGGGTTTTCCAGCTGCCGGCTAAAACTCCCGGTCATCACATTCTGAACCATATCAAGATGCTCCTTTTCAACCACTTCATCACGAATTCGATTCATTTCATAAAAGAATTCTGTAATGGCACTATCAGTGACTTCTGTGCCCACTTGTGCTCCTGCTCTGAAATAACCAATTAAGGGATCAGTTATCACAGAAGAACGGGCTCCATAGGTATACCCCTTATCTTCTCTTAGATTTTTCATCAGGTAACCGGAAAAAACGCCTCCTCCAAGGATGTTGTTCATTACCCTGGCTTTTATTTCTTTGCCGGAACCGATGCTCAAATGAACCGGATAAGTGATTGCAATTTGAGATTGCACGGCATCATCTTTATGAACCAAAGCTACTTCTGTTTGATCAGGTCGCTCAGGGGTTTCATAAGTATGCTGAGGAACCTCTCCTTTTTTCCAATCAGCAAAATATTTGTTCGCATATTCTCTTGCTTCGGACAAAGTCAAATCACCAACCATCACAAGATAAGAAGTGTTGGGTTTGTAATAGGTTTTGTAATAATCAAGGCATAAATCCCTGGAAATATTCTCAATGGTGTTTTCGGTTTTCAATTCCCCGTAAGGATGGTCACCAAAACGCAGTTTTTGAGCGATGCGTCTGGCAATAAAAGAGGCATTTGTTTTAGAAGAAGATAAATTTGATAATTGCTTTTGTTTGTATTTATCTACTTCTTCTTTAGGAAAAGTAGGATTTTTTATAATATCTGACAATACATCCAGCAATTCTTCTGTATGTTTCTTAAGCGTATTGGCATAAAACCCGTTTGCATAGGTATATAAATCAGCGCCAATAAAATCAATTTCTTCATCAAGTTTTGCTTTAGATTTCTCTGTGGTTCCGTTTCTTAATAAATTCCCTGCAGCCTCCACATACCCAACTGCTTCTCCTTCTTTCACCGGGTCTACATCTACAGTTAACTGAAATGAAACCACAGGCATTTCATGATTTTCTGCCACAATAACTTCCAGGCCATTCTCTAAAGTAAAGGAGGCTGGTTTTGAAAACTGAATTTCAGGAGCTTCTTCCGGTTCCGGTGCTGATGTTCTATCTACTTCCTGCTTTGTAGTGGCACAGGAAGTTATAATAAAAACCAGGACAGGTATGATATATTTAATTATTCTCATATTAATAAAGTTTTATTAGGATTCTTATTTAGATTTCTGACTTTCTGACAAATAGTAAAGGACAACCCGGTTGTCTTCTCTGAAGTATTTGTTGGCAACTCTTTTAATATCTTCCTTAGACACATTATTATATCTTTCAATTTCCTCATTAATCAATCCTGTGTCTTTAAAATACGTATAGCATCGTGACAAATTGGTTGCTCTTTGCGAAATAGAAGTATTCTGATTAATAACTTGACTTTCAAATTGATTTTTCAGCTTTTGCAGCTCCCGGTCAGAGATCAGTTCATTTCTCACTTTAGCCACCTCTTCATCAATGGCTTCTTCTAACTTCGCGGGATCTATTCCAACATTTGGGAAGGCGAAAGTAAGAGAGACTCCGGGGTGCTCCAGAGGCATAGGAATTGCCATGATCTGCATGGCCAATTGTTTTTCATCCACCAGGTTTTTATACAATCTTGAACTTTGGCCGCCCGAGAGTAAATTAGCAAGCATCTGAACGGCATAATAATCATCTGTCCCCATGGCAGGTGTATGGTATGCCTGAATAACTGCCGGTAACTGGATGTTATCATACACGGTATCTCTAATTTCCTTATGTTTGATGGGTTCATTAGGTTCCGGTCTTCTGATCTCCTTGGTACCTTTGGGTATTCCTGCAAAATACTTTTCTGCAAGTTTCTTTGCCTCCTTCTTGTTGATATCCCCGGCAATAGTCAAAACTGCATTATTAGGCACATAAAAAGTATCATAAAAATTTTTGATGTCTTCAG
>CAZWHH010000260.1:0-4374 GCA_964633615.1 uncultured Bacteroidales bacterium
GCTTGAGAAAATTGAGTCAGGACTGTTTAAAGATGCAGATACTACGACAATCCTGAAAAAAGATACTTTTGCCCTGGCCAGTGCTGAGGAAACGTATACAAATGTTTACAAAGAAGAAGGAAAGATTGTCAAAGATGAATCTGTGGATATGCTGATAACTCTGGTTGACTGGAATTCAAATGAACTGGTTTACCAGGAAAAACAATCTGTTAAAATTGATGAAAATGGTAAGATGCATATTGAAATAGGAGATGGAGTTGTTCAAAATGCCAATTACAATTATATTAACCTGGAAGATGAGGAGTATTGTGCTGAAGTGATGGAACCTTTAGATTATACAAATCCTATGTTAATGTTGTCGCTATTAGGTGTTCTGGGAATCTTTTTTGCTTTCTTACTCAAACGGGATGATAAAGTTTCCGGTTACGGATTAGAACAACCCAATAAAACGGATTGATTTGTAATACATGGTTGTTGATAAAAAAAAGAGGCTCAAAACAGCCTCTTTTTTTTGTTTTTGTATTGTCCGATTTTTTAAAAACTGACAACAAGAATCCGGGAAATTAATGTTCAATCAGGCTATTTCTTTCAGGCCCTGTGGATATTAGAGTTACAGGTACATTTGTCTCTTCTTCAATAAACCGAACGTAATTTTTAAATGATTGGGGGAGGTTGTCGTATTTGTCTATTTTTGAAATATCCTCGTGCCAGCCTTCGAAATTCTTATAGACTACCTCGTCAATTTTGTATTGGTCATAAGGAAGATAATCAACTTCTTCGTTATTTAATTTATATTTACAACCTACCTTGATCTCATTGAACTTATTTAAAACATCAGCTTTTGTCATTATCAGTTTTGTGACGCCATTTAGCATGATGGCGTATTTTAGCGCTGGCAGATCAAGCCATCCGCACCTTCTTGGCCTTCCGGTAGTAGCCCCGTACTCGTTTCCTTGTTTTTGAAGTTGAGCGCCTTCTTCGTTCTGAAGTTCAGTTGGGAAAGGACCGCTTCCAACTCTTGTACAATAGGCTTTAAAAACTCCATAAACATCACCTATTTTGTTGGGTGCAACTCCTAACCCGGCACAAGCTCCTGCACAAATCGTATTCGATGAAGTTACAAAAGGATAAGAGCCGAAATCTATATCGAGAAGGGTTCCCTGGGCTCCCTCGGCCAATACATTTTTTCCTTCTTTTAAATATTGATTGATGAGATGTTCGCTGTCTATGAACTGATAATTCTTCAGAGATTCAATTGCAGAAAACCATTCATTTTCCTTTTCTTCCAGTTTATATTCAAAATCATATTGATCAAGGAGTTTCTGATGTTTTTGTTTCAAAAAATTATATTTTTCTTTAAAATCACTATACTCGATATCCCCGATACGCAATCCGTTTCTTCCCGTTTTATCCATGTAAGTGGGTCCTATTCCTTTAAGCGTTGAACCTATTTTAGATTTTCCTTTTGCTGCTTCTGAAGCAGCATCCAGTATTTTATGGGTAGGAAGAATCAAATGGGCTTTTCTGGAAATTAGCAGGTTAGAGTTTATCTTTACTCCTTTTTCCTGTAATTCTCTTACTTCTTTTTGAAAAATAACCGGGTCAATAACTACACCATTGCCCACAATATTTTTTATTTGTGAATGAAAGACACCGGAGGGGATGTTATGCAGAACGTGCTTTACTTCATCAAATTCCAGAGAGTGACCGGCATTGGGACCACCCTGGAAACGTGAGATTACATCGTACTTTGGGGCAAACAGATCAACGATTTTGCCTTTCCCTTCATCTCCCCATTGCAAACCTAATAATACATTAATACTCATAATTTTATATTAAATCTAAGTGAAATAAAGAATAATTTATTTGTTGTTTTTTCGACAGTCTTTACAAATTCCGTAAAAATATAAAGAATGGTAGCTTACCTCAAATTCCATCAGTTCAGAAATGGTTGATTGTATTTCCTGAATCCGTGGGTCACAAAATTCAATTACCTTTCCGCATTCTTTGCATATTAGATGGTCATGTTGTTTGCATTGATAAGCTTTTTCAAACTGGGCGATGTTTTTACCAAATTGGTGTTTAACCACAAGGTTGCTCTCCAGCAACAATTCTACCGTATTATATAGGGTGGCACGACTCACTCTATAATTTTTATTTTTCATAGAGATATAAAGGGTCTCTATATCAAAGTGATTGTCCCGGGTATATATTTCTTCTAATATAGCGTATCTTTCCGGTGTTTTTCTGTGTCCTTTTCTTTCAAGGAATTTTGTGAAAATATTTTTTACGGTTTCTGTGGTTTCACTGCATGTCATATCCCTGAAATTTTAATTTCAAGGTTAAAATTAGGATAAAAAATTTGAATAATACAAAATTATTTAGAATTATTTTAAAAAAAAGTCAGGACTGAATGTGTTCAATCCTTTTAACTGAATCAATCCCTTTAATTTTGCTGATATTTAATATTAAATTATTAAGGTCGGTAACATTATGGACATATAGTTCGATATATCCCTGAAAAATCCCTTCAAGTGTATCAATATTGATTTTTCGGATATTTGCATTTAGTTCATTAGATATAATAGTAGTTATATCTTTTGCAATCCCAATTCTATCAATTCCTTTAATAGTGAGTTTGGCAAGGAAGGATAAATGTTTATGGGTTTTCCATTGTGCAGCTAC
Organism: uncultured Bacteroidales bacterium; assembly: GCA_964633615.1. Classification (GTDB taxonomy): domain Bacteria; phylum Bacteroidota; class Bacteroidia; order Bacteroidales; family UBA12077; genus JAGXLC01. The sequence continues at coordinate 2,686 of CAZWHH010000260.1, forward strand.
AATATATTCACCCTGATTAGACATTAATTTTATAGCATTGGGGCATTTGGCCTTGTGAACAATAATTTTATTGCTGTTAGGTTGTTTATATCCTATAACTTCATCTCCCGGTATGGGATTACAACATTCAGCAATTTCATAAGGGACTTCATTTTCTTCTGTATTTTCTTTTATGATATAGGGTGATTTATAATCGAATTCAGTGTCCTTATTCAAAGTGGGTTTTTGCGAGGAGAGTTTGTTTGTATTTTTTGATATTTGTAAAGTCCAGTATCTGATAATCTTATTTCTTCTGTGTTTTTTTACAATTTTTTCCAGGTTATTTAAAGAAATTATGTTACTGCCTATTTTGCTATAAAGTTCTTCTTTTGATGACACATCATATGCTGGCAGAATTTTTTTCATTAACCCCGAACTTGGAGTTAAATTGAGTTCCTTAAGTCTTTTTTCGAGAATACGTTTTCCTTTTTCAGTTCTGTTTTTTGTTTCGGCTTTGATTGTATCTCTGATTCTTGATTTGGCTTTAGCAGTATTTACATAGTTAAGCCATTCCTTTTGAATTTTTTGTTTGTTAGAGGTTAATATTTCGATCTGGTCGCCATTTTGGAGCACATTACTTAGAGGTACCAATTGGTGGTTTACTTTTGCACCAATGGCTTTGTTTCCAATTTCAGTATGAATTTCATAAGCAAAATCAAGAGCAGTTGAATTTACGGGTAAGGTTTTAATATCTCCTTTTGGTGTAAAAACAAAGATTTCAGAAGAGAACAGGTTCATTCTGAATTCATCGACAAATTCTATTGGGTCTCCTTTGGGGCTATCCAGATGGTCTTTTATTTTTCCCAGCCATTTGTCCAGTTCTTCATTTCGTTGCATTCTATCTTGATATTTCCATCTGGCAGCAAAGCCTTTCTTGGCAAAATCATCCATTCGCTTTGAGCGTATCTGGACTTCCATCCAGTTGCCATCGGGCCCCATGACTGTTACATGAAGTGCTTCATATCCATTTGATTTTGGGCTGCTTATCCAGTCTCTTATCCTTTCAGGTCTGGGAACATATATATCTGTTAAAAGAGAATATACTTGCCAGCATTTTGTTTTTTCTTTATCACCGTTTGTTGAATCAATGACTATTCGTACATTCAAAATGTTGGGGATTTCTTCGAAAGGCAAATTTTCTTGTTGCATCGTATTCCATATAGAATATATTGGTTTAGGCTTAGCAACAATATGGTAATTAATGCTGTTTTCGTCCAGCTTTGATTTTATTGGATTTAAAAATTTTTCTAAATACTTATTTCTTTCTCCTTCATTGTCCTTGATCTTTTCTGAAATTTCATTATATTTTAGAGGATGACGGTATTTCAGACTTAGATCTTCCAGTTCATTTTTTAGTGAATAAAGTCCTAACCGGTGTGCAAGCGGGGCATATAGATATATTGTTTCTCCTGATATTTTTATTTGTTTATTTGGGGGCATGGCACTAAGGGTTCTCATGTTATGCAAACGATCAGCAAGCTTAATAATAATCACTCTGACATCGTCTGTTAAAGTCATGAGGATTTTCCTGAAATTTTCTGCCTGCAAAGATTTAGTATAATCAATTGCTTCTGAAATCTTTGTCAAGCCATCAATTATTGATGCTATTTTATCTCCGAACTCTTTTCTTATATCTTCAATTGAAACATC
>CAZWHH010000261.1:0-2358 GCA_964633615.1 uncultured Bacteroidales bacterium
AAAGAATATTTTATGCATATTCTTCAGGCAGAGCTCAGAATGAAGAGAATTGCAAAAATTAATATACTGGCTGCAATCATACAGATTCTGTTGACATTGGCCTTAGTGGAACTGGGATATGGAATAAAAGGAATATTTGTCGGGTTGTATTGTGCTAATGGTTTTGCATTTTTTGTGATGGGGTATTTTGCCTTTAGGAACTTTAATCTGCAATTTTCAAATGAGATATTAAAGTATGGGAAGTCACTAATAAAATTCAGCAGCCTGATATACATAGGTTCCATAGCTGTACTTCTTGATAAACAAATAGATTTGCTGTTGGTCTCTCATTTTTTGCCTAAAGAAGAGGTAGCTGTTTATAATTATGCTGTTAAATTTTCATTACTGATCCTTGTTTTTGGCAACAGCATTTCTCGTGTTACTTTTCCAAAAATGACCCAGGCTTTCTCTACTTTTTCTGATAAGAAAATAAATGAAATATTTACAAAGTCAATTAATTATAGTTTTTTCATTCTGTCTGTTGGGGTGTTGTTTGTTCTTTTTCATATTTCTTTTATCATTGGTTTAATTCTGCCGGATTTTTATCTCAATATGATTCCTGCCTTGACAATTCTTATGGGCAGTCTTTTATTATTTGCATCCTGGTCGAGCATTGGCTCTATTTTTACGTCTAAAGGAATTCCGGGCTATAGTTCTGTATTAAACTGGATTGCCTTATTGATCAATATTATACTTAGCATTTTATTAATTCCCGAATTTGGAATAATTGGCGCGGCAATATCTACAAGCGTTTCATTTCTTTTCCGATTTGTAGCTGGAATAATTCTGGTGGAAATAAAGATCAAGACACATTATAATTATACAAATTTGCTTATTAGTTATCTACTGGCAGTAAGTTTGATAGGAGCTAATTTTTTTGTTCTGGAAAATATGATTATTAAAGAGTTAATTTTAATTACTTATTTGATTCTCTGTTATTTGATTCTTTTCGGAAGGACAAAAGATGATCTGTTCAAACGGCTTTTAAAGCATATTTTTCTTAAATACAAGATTTCAGATTAGATTTTTTCTATGCAGCCTCTCTGCTTTTTAACCTATATGGCGCGTTCCGGATCCACTTTGCTGGCAAGAGAATTGGATCGATACAAAGCAATTGGTATAACCATTGAAGACGATATTCCTGATGGTTTGCTTGAGGGAGAGAAGGTGGTTATCTCTGATGACAAAGAACTGAATTGCTTTTTAGATGAACTCTATAGTAAACCTAAGTTTGCCTTTTGGGAAATAAACAGGAGCCATTTGGAAAAGAAACTAAAGGAAGAGGCCAGCTATCCTTTATATATTGGAACAATTCTTGAAAAAATTTATGAAATCTATTTTTCCGAACAATCTTTTGAGGTATGGATACATAAAAAAGGCAGATATTATCTAAAGATTGAGGAATTGAAGAGTCATTTCCCGGAAGCAAAGTTCATCTTTCTTAAAAGAGATCCCCGGGCTTTATTTAATTCCCAAAAATCATCGAAAGACAGTCGTTCGGGGCAGCAAATGAGCAGCAACATAATTGCCTTTGCCTTAGGGTACAGAGAGATGTATAACCTCACCAAACAATACAAGAATCTTGATTTTTTTTATTCCTTAACGTATGAAGAGCTGATAGATAATTTTGATAAAAAGACAGATGATATATTGAATTTTTTGGCATTACAACACAGGGAGAAGGAAAATAATGATTATTACTATAAAATCCCCGGTCCGCAAAGGAATTTACATAAGAATATCCAGCAACCCCCGATAAAAGAAAGAAAAACCGTATGGGAAAAAGAATTGTCGAAAAAAGAGATAGCTATCTTGGAATCATGCTTGGAAAAAGAGATTAGAAACGAAGGGTACTGCCTCACAGGGAAGAAACCCGGGAATATTTTTCAGCGGATGATTGTATTTGAAAGAGTGGGTGTATTTTTTCTGAAGTATCATTTGCCAGGCATTATGCCAGGGTTTTATGCAAGACTAAGTGCCATAAAAGAAAAATTTCGAAAGCGTGAAAAATAACTCACCCAAAAGAATAACTTTTGTTGTTGGCTACTTATCGGCTGGAGGGGCTGAACGAGTAATTTCATTATTGGCAAATGCTTTGGTTGCATCCGGATATTCTGTCAGTTTCATATATCTTAAAAAGAAAGAGGACTTTTACCGCCTGGATAAACGAGTTAACAAACATTATCTTGATATATCCAACGATTCAAATAACCTGATTCATGGGTTGATTAATACCCGTAAGCGTGTTTATAAATTGAGGAACAAAATAAAGCAGATTCACTCTGACATTGTAATCAGCTTTATGACAGATTTAAATGT
>CAZWHH010000261.1:2458-4371 GCA_964633615.1 uncultured Bacteroidales bacterium
AGGTTGGAATATCCCAAAGGTTATGATATGCTGATAGAAGCTTTTTCCTGTTCAAGGGCCAAAGAGGAGTGGAAGCTTATTATAGCAGGAGAAGGAAGGGAAAGAGACAAGCTTGAGCAACTTGCCGTGGAATATAATATAAGTTCCGGAGTAAATTTGACAGGGTGGCAGGAATCTATTGACGAATTGTATGCAAGGGCTTCTGTTTTTGTATTAAGTTCACGTTATGAAGGTTTTCCAAACTCTTTGGCAGAGGCTATGAGTGCCGGATTGCCATGCATCAGTTTTGATTGTGATTTTGGACCGGCTGAAATGATAAGGCATGATGTGAATGGTATTTTGGTAGAACCAGGGAATGTAGAAAAATTAGCTGATGAAATAGATCTTTTGGCAGCAGATGAATCTGAAAGAAACCGGTTGGGGAGAAAAGCCACTGAAATTAAAAAGGAGCTGAACCTTGAATCCATTACATTAAAATGGGAAAATGTATTCTTTGAATTATGGAATTCATAATTGCTTTTAAGAATTGAGTCTTGTATTAAAAATGATATGGCTTGAAAAAGTTACTGTTTGTACTTCCAAATCTTGAGCGGGGAGGATATCAGCGCGTGTTTATTACCTTTATGCGTACGCTGGATTATAAGAAATATGAGATTAATCTATTGGTAACAGGGAAAGCTGAAGGAATGAGGGAAATTCTTCCCGGTTATGTGAATATATATGAGTTAAAAAGCAGGAAAACTTTTTTTTCTCTGGGGAAAACTATAAAATTTATCAGATATTTAAAACCTGACCTTGTAATTTCTACTTCTTATATGGTCAATTCAGTAATGATATTGACAAAGCTTTTATTAAAAAGATCGGAGAGGCCGGAAATGTGGATGCGTGAACCCAATACTCCCGGGCGCTCAATCCATTTCCTGCACAGATTCTTTCTAAAAAAGTTCTATAAATATGCAGATTGTGTAATTGCTCAGACTCCCTGCATGAAGCAACAAATCACCAGGTTTTATAAACTTTCTCCGGATAAAGTGAAAGTTTTATATAACCCAATTGATAAAGATTTAATAAAGAATTCAGTTGAAGAATTTGATAATCCGTTTGATCCTGGCTATATCAATTTACTTGCAATTGGGAGGCTGGCAAAACAGAAAGGATTTGATTGGCTTTTAGAAGGGCTTCACAAACTTGTTCAACATTCCAATAAATACAGGCTACACATTATAGGAGAGGGGCCGTGGAAGGATAATCTAAAATCTTTAATTGATAAGTATGAACTCAATAGTGTGGTATCTCTTCAGGGTGAAAAGGACAATCCTTTTGTCTACCTAAAATATGCGGATTTGTTAATTTCTCCTTCTCGCTGGGAGGGTTTTTCAAATGTGATCCCGGAGTCGATTTTTTTGGGGACACCAGTTGTGGTAAGCGAAACATCAAGCTATTTACATGACATTATAAAATCGCCGGTTAATGGATCTGTAATTCCCGTGGGGGATATTGATCAATTGGTTCGAAGTATTCAGAATGTAGAAAAATATCGCATTGATAAGGAGCTGATAAAAAATCATGAGGGAGATTCACGATGGATTGAAAAAATCCGGAAATGATCACTCGTTTTTGTAATGTATTTAAGCGTAATTTTAGGATAAAAGATAATTTATCAAGGAAAATTCTGTTATAAAAAAGGTTTGTTTTAATTAAATGATATATTCTTAAGATAGCATGTTTGGGATAATAGGTAATTTTGGATTTCATAAAGGGCAAATCGATGGGCAGACACTTAAAACGAGGGTCTTTCATGAAATAGTAGCAAAGATTGAAAACAGCCAAGTTAAATTTGTTGATACATCCATCATAAAGGCCAGACCTTTACGAATTCTTATATCTATATTCCGTTTGTTTAAGGAGCAGAA
>CAZWHH010000262.1:0-3086 GCA_964633615.1 uncultured Bacteroidales bacterium
TAACCAAAGGTGTTTTAACAAATGAATATGAAGCCTTAGTTATTCTTTATGATAGTTTAGATGGCCCCAACTGGGGCAGATCATATAACTGGAAGACTGGTGATGATGTAGAATACTGGTATGGAATAAAAGTGGAGGGAGTTCATGTAACCAATATTGATCTGGGGTATAACGATTTGAAAGGAACGATCCCGTCCGATGTTGGTGAATTTAGTAAATTAAAAGAATTGCAATTAGATTCTAAATATGTGACGGGTGAAATTCCCGAAGAAGTATATGGCTTGTCTGAACTTGAAATTCTTAATTTTTCCAGGAATCAACTGACAGGCAGTATCTCTTCAGCAATAAGTAACTTAACAATGTTAAGAAAATTTAATATTTATAATAACCAATTGGATGGTTTGCCGGATTTGTCTTCTTTGAACAATTTAGAGTTTTTAAATATAAAGGAGAATCAATTTACGTTTGAAGATATAGAGCCCAATATTGGTGTTTCTTCAGGTAGTTTTTATTATTCACCCCAGGCAATGATAGGTGAGGTAGTGTCTTTGGCCCCAAATCCCGGAGCTCCTGTTGAATTATCCGTGTCGGTTGGTGGAGAGCAGAATGTTTACCAGTGGTACAAAGATGGCAGCCCTGTTGCGAATTCTGATACCTCTGTTTTTACTATTCAAACCTTTGATTCGGATAGTGCGGGTATTTATAATTGTGAAATAACTAATAATCTTGCTACTTCACTTACCCTGGAAACAAAAAATATGTATGTGGATGTTCCAATTACAAATTATACTATTAGTTTAAATACAGACCCTTCGGGTGGTGGAATTGTTAATGGGGAAGGAACCTATGAAGACGGTGAAACTGTAACTGTTAATGCCTCTCCGAATGTTGGCTATGCTTTTGATGTCTGGGATGACGGAGAAGATTATCTTTCTCATGATACCATATATTCTTTTGAAGCTAATACAGACTTAACCCTTACTGCTGTTTTTGAACCGCTGCCTTCTTTTGCTATTTCTTCTATTGTGGAGCCGGAAGGTAGTGGTTCTGTGAATGGAGCAAAAGATTATTACAAAGATGAAACAGCGACACTTGAGGCTATTGCGGAAAGCGGATTTGAATTTGTTAATTGGAAAGAATCTGATACAGTCGTTTCCACGGAAACGTCTTTTACATTCAATGTGGAACGGGCAAGGTCCTTTTTAGCTAGTTTTGAAGAAAGTATTTCAACAATTAGTGAGAATAGAGAAACTTTGCGGCTATTTCCAAACCCTTCAGCAGGACACTTCCATGTTCAGGGAGTAACCGGCAGAGCTAAATTATTTGTGTATGACATGATGGGAAAATTAGTTACTAAGCATGTTATTTCAGATAATGATACAGTATATTTAAGAAATTTGTCTCCGGGGTTGTATATAGTTAGTATCCAGCAAGATAATCAAACAATCTTTAATCAGATTATTATTAAACAATGAAACCCTCATCTGCATTATGCATACAAAAGGCAATGAATAAAAATGAGGGTTACATGGGATGCAGTATCAGAAAATGGAGACTTTAGTATAAATCAGTCTCAGAATATGTAACGAACAATCAAGCTTTATACTAATGAATGGTTTACTAACCCGGTTGATAAACTATTTGGCAGGGTTTAATTTATTGATCTACTATTGTCTTTGATAATTTTATTAAAAAAGGAGGGATCCGGATAAAATTTGATTGTCTTCATCTTCCTATCTTTGCGAAATGTTGTTAAATATTTTTTTATCAATATCTATTTAGTTACATTTGCATGTTTAATAACATATTCATTTGTTACTTATGGAACAAGGTAAATTGATGATAGATAAAATGCATGTTTTTAATGATCTCACCGCTAAGCAAAAAAAGAGATTGGTTGAGAACAGCACGAAATCAAATTATAAAAAGGGAGAGATCATCTATAAGGAAGGAGATAAACCCACCGGACTTATTTTTTTATCAAAAGGGAAGGTAAAGATTTTTAAAGAAGGGGTTGGCGGAAGAGATCAGATTGTGCGTATGGCCAAACAAAATGGATTTATTGGTTTTCGTGCCTTATTTGCAAAGCAAAACTACCTGGCTACTGCTGAGGCAATAGATGAATCGGAAATTGTAACGATTGAGAAGAATATACTTTTTGATGTGTTGGAAGAAAACGGGAAATTTGCTTTAAAGATTATAAAATTCCTGGCCTCAGAATTAGGATTCTCCAACACAAGGACCGTCACACTTACACAAAAACATATACGAGGGAGATTAGCCGAAGCATTATTGTTTTTAAAAGACACCTATGGTTTTGAAGAGGATAGTGTTACTCTGAAGGTTTATCTGAGTCGTGAAGATCTGGCTAATTTATCGAATATGACCACCTCTAACGCCATCAGAACTTTATCTGCATTTTCACAGGAAAATGTGATTGGTTTAGAAGGACGGAAGATAAAGATACTTGATATTAATACACTCGATCATATCAGTGAGTTGGGCTGATCTTTTTTTTAGTTGACGTGAAAAAGATATAAATTCAATACACTGGAAAATGATGAGGTTGCTTCAAAAAATCAGGTTTCGGTAAAGAGTATTTTTTCAATGTCCTTTATAATTCTGGAGTTAATGCTTTTACTTGTGTGATTCAATATAATGATGGATGAAGAGTCATTGAGATAACGGTGAAAACTTGTGCGATAACCATTCCAGCGTCCATTGTGATAAACAACCTTTCCATCTTCTGCATTTTTAATCCGAAAGCCTAATCCATATTTAATGGTGTATTTATCGTGCAGAACAAGTGGAGTAAAGGCTTTTTTCAGGAGTGCCTGTGATATAATTTCTTCTGAATAAAGGGCCTGGTCCCATTTGAACAGATCGCTAGTAGTAGAATAGATTCCTTTGTCACCCACGATATTGTCATTAATTGTATTTGGAATGGTTCGATAGGAATAACCCCATCTTCTGAATCCCTCTGTCTTTTTTGTATTAAGACTTTGGGGGCTGCCATCCACGAATGTCTGATTCATATTTAATGGTTCAAATATATTGTCATTCAGAAATTCTGCATAACTTTTATG
>CAZWHH010000262.1:3186-4365 GCA_964633615.1 uncultured Bacteroidales bacterium
CCTTTTTGTTTTAAGATTAATATAGCAATCGCAGTAAACTGCTTGCTTACAGAAGCCAGTTGAAATGAATGTTGTGGTGTTAATTTGGTTTTCTTTATGGGGTCTGCAAAACCTGAAGAATTGTTATATAAGATATGACCATGGTAATTGACCAGTACATTCCCCTGAAAACGGTATTTCTTCTCCTTCTCTCTAAGTGCAGAGTCTATTTTTTCAATTTTATCCTGATAAATAAGTTGTATAAAAGACTGACTGTTGATTTTATCCAGTTCCGATCCATGAATATCAGATGCTTTATATTTGTTTGTTGATCCTATGGGGAGAATAAAGACAACTGTTAATAAAATTAAGGCAAACAGGATTTTTATATTTTTCTTTATTAAGATCATTTAAAGATTGTATTTTTTGGCGAAATTAAAACCTTTGAAATCAAAATGCAATAGTTGTCTGATTTAAAGTTTTAAACAACAATTGGTTTATATCTAAGGGATTTTACAATTTTTTCAGGTTGTTAACATAATTTCTGGAAACTTGTTTAATTTTGCTTAAAAAATTGGCTAGAAAAAAGAATAATTTACCCAGGTTTGAAAATGTTATTATAGAAAGCATTGGCTCTAAGGGAAAATCAATTGCAAAAGTGGAAGGGCAGGTGATTTTCGTATCGAAAGCCTTGCCTGGAGATCGGGTTGATTTGCAGGTTATAAAAAAGAAAAAGAGTTATTTGGAAGCCTATCCGGTAGCATTTCATAAATTGTCTGAGAAGAGAACAGAGCCATTCTGTAAACATTTTGGTGTTTGTGGGGGATGTAAGTGGCAGGATTTACAATACTCCGAACAATTAAAATACAAGCAAAAAGAGGTCATTGATAACTTTGAACGTATAGGAAAAATTCAGGTTCATGAGATGAATGATATACTTCCTTCTGAAAACAAAAAGTTTTATAGAAATAAGCTTGAATTTACCTTTTCCAACCTAAGATGGTTTACAAAAGATGAACTGGAAAACCCTGATCCTGAGAAATACATAAAAGGCCTGGGTTTGCATACACCCGGCAGGTGGGATAAAGTTGTGGATCTTGAGGAGTGTTTTTTACAGCCTGCTCCCTCTAATGAAATTCGTCTGGGTATTAGAAAATTTGCATTGGAAAATAACCTGTCTTTTTTTGATCTGAGAAAGCA
>CAZWHH010000263.1:0-4362 GCA_964633615.1 uncultured Bacteroidales bacterium
TACATCTTTTAATCCTTTTACAAACAAGTCGTAATTAAAAGACTTAAACGTAATCCTCGAAAAAAGATTCTTACCAAGGTCCATTCCCAGGGCATAACTTATACTGTCTTCCTTGTTTTCCAAAGGTCTGTTGTTTTGAGAGAACACGTAAATTCCAAATAACAGACTCACGAGCGTTAGAAAAATTCTTTTTTTCATCATAAATTTTCTCCTTAATAAAAGAGTGCAGCATGAATGGCCGCACTCTATCATGATTATTAAAATAACCTGGTATTTTGAATATTATTATTTCTCCTCTGCCGTCTTCACCTCCAGCAATTCAACTTCAAATATCAATGTTTCATTGGCCTCAATACTACTGCCACGAGGCGATTGTTTGCCATAAGCCAACTGAGAGGGAATATAAAACTCGTATTTAGCACCTTCGCGCATAAGTTGCAGGCCTTCTGTCCAGCCCATTATAACGCGATTTAAAGGAAATTCTGCAGGTTTTCCTCTTTCTATGGAACTGTCAAATTCCTCACCTTCAATATTTTCACCAACATAATGAACTTTAACGGTATCTTCAGGATCAGGAGAAATACCTGAACCTTCTTTTATTATTTTGTATTGCAGTCCGCTTTCAGTTTCTTTTACACCTTTTTTCTTTTTATTTTTTTCCAGGAATTTTTGTCCTTCCTTAAGGTTATTCTCTGCCACCTGGGACTGAATATTTCTAATATAATTTCCAATAGTTATTCTTCGAATTGAATCATTTAATTTTACTTCCTTATCCTCAAGTATATCTTTCATCCCCTGCATAAAAGTATTATAATTAATCTCTTCTACTTTATCCCTGTCTTTTAACATCTGCGCAACATTAGCGCCTATAGCATAACTTACTGAATCAAGATCATTTTTCAATTTTGAACTTCCACCAAGTTTTGGAGTTTGATCACAGGAACTTAATAAAAATCCAAATAAGGCAATTACAACTATACTTCTTACATTCATATTCATACTTTTTTAAATTAATAATAAGATTATGAAGCGAATATAAAACAAATATTTTGGTTTATTGATTATATAAATATATTTTTTTATTTCCACATTATTCTTTTAGTGCTCTGAGCATTTCACGTTTACCGGGCGGCCCGGGAATTCTTTCTACCCTAAAGCCGGTGTTTTCCAATCTTCTTCTGATAATTCCTTTGGCTGAATAAGTAACAAAGATCCCCGGGGTATTCAATTTACTGAATAATTTCTCCAAAATATCAGTGGACCATAATTCCGGTTGTTTATCCGGCGAGAAAGCGTCAAAATAGATCAGATCAAACTTCTGGTTCAGCACCAAACCAGCCATGTCCTCTTTTATCTTACAAAAACTAAAGAATGAAGCTATTTCATGCCATTCTTCCCATGAAGTTCGATGCAATTGTTTAAAAATTTTCTTCATCTCTTTAAGGTCACTGGTTTCACTATAATTTAAAACATCTGTGATCTGTGCATTCAATGGAAATTTTTCAACTGTTGTATAGGAGATATTTTTCTTTTGAACAGAAGCCATGTAATAGGTTAATAAAGCATTCAACCCTGTACCGAATCCCATTTCAAAAATTTTGATCTCTTTCTTTGGAATACAATTGAATCCATTTCTGATGAATACATGCATGGACTCCTGAACAGCTCCATGAACTGAATGGTAGTATTCATCAATAGATTCCTCATAAAGAGTATGAGAGCCATCATTTGTTTTTTTAATCTTTATCATAACTAAAATGTAGAGATAAATGAAATATGCACCACTGCATTCTGAAACTCCAGCGGATTATTAAATTGTTTTCCCACTGCATAGCTCAGCTTCATAATTCCCGCTCCAGTATGGAGATTGGTTCCAAGGCCAAAACCCAGTGGAAAATCATCAGTCACTTTTCCCGATTGCTTTAAATAATAGCCCCCATCGCCAAAAATAAAGAGGTTGCTATTACCTGAAAAAAGATAACGCAACTCCAGATTCATTAAAGAATAAAAAGAGGCTAAAAAACTATTTTCCCTGAATCCTCTCAGGTATTTCGTTCCCCCGAATCTGTATAATTCATTTTCGAAGTAATTTTGTGTCGACTCATATTTATGCATCCAACCGGAAAAGTTAGCTATTTTCAAAACCCAGTTTCCCCGAACAGGTCGATAGACAGATGAGTTCATAATAATTTCACTGTGAGTATATTCCCTGAGCACTTCTTCATTTAATGTCTCGTCAAAAACTTCATTCTTTATTTTTCCAACACTCAGTGATATCCTGAATTGATTGCCTTTGGCAGGATTCAAAGGATGATCCAAACGGGAGTAGTTATAATTCAAACCAAATAATTGTTTGCTATACCCTGAGACATCTCTGTTCATGGATTGTTCAGCAAGGACTGCAGAACGATCAAAGTTTCCGGTAAAACCAATTGACTGGTAGGCATCAATATGCACGGGAAATCCAATTTGCAGATGAGTATTCAGAAAGGTAGTATCCTGCTTATACAAAGTAAAATCCGTGCTTAATCCAACTTTTTGAAAAAACAAAAAAGGATAGAGTACCTTTAAATTTAACTCTTGTGACTTTTCCTCCAAAGCCCTCCAGTTTACCGAAATTTTTTCTCCCTGGTGAAAAGAATTTTGCAGCAGGAGGTCAAGACGTCCGGTAAATTGTATCTTATTCCCTTCGGCCGGCACAAATCCTACCAGTCCATCTGCCTGGTTTCCCTGGTTTTGGCTTAAATAAAGGTATAAATTAACTTTGTTCTGATCAGAAAATTCCAGCTCAAAGTCTTTTATTTGGGTTATAAATGGAAGCTGATCTAATTTTTCAGAAATACTATTCAGCCTGGATTCATCATAGTACATTCCGGGATAAATACCCAGGTGATTATACAAAAACCGGTCATTCACCTTTGCATCGCCTTTCATATAAATTGTATCAATCACATACCTCTTCCCTGGCTGAATTTTAAATACGGCATCAATGGTATCGTGATCAAAAGAATAAGACTTCCCCTGCAGCCTGGCAAAAGGATACCCGGAATTCACCATTTTTTTGAGTACCTTCTTTTGCCATATTCCAAATTTTTTAATGTCTGTTCTCCTCTTATTCGCGGTTACTTCCCGAATAAGAGAAAATAAAAATTCCGGGTAATCACCTTCTACGGAAATTTTCCCAAATCCATAATGCTTCCCTAAATGTAAAAATGCCTTCACTGTATCCTCTTTTGAAATCAATGAGTCGACAGACGATTCCAGATAACCTCTGCTGCGTAAAACAATAAGAAGTTGATCAAGAGATCTTATCATTTTAAGGGTATCCTTATAAGTCCCGGTAGTTTTCTTTATCAGTTGGCTATTTATTTCCGTATCCGGGGAGTGATGTATGGTAAGCACCTTTTCCTGCCCATAACCGGAAAACCCAAAGATTATAAAAACCAAAAGACAGCATCTTATTTTTAAAGAAAAAGACAACGGCATTTAAAAATTTCTGATTAAAACGGAAATGTATAAAAAAATTGAATAAAAATTGGATAAAAGGGTTATCTTAGCATTCCCTGATCCTATTTTTTAGTCTTCATTGATGTTCTACTATACAAAACATTCCCGGAAAATGAATGTTTCAGTAAACAGACAGAGGATCTAACTATTAAAATCAAATTTTAAACAGGCTTGGAAACCTGCTGGTTTAAGTTCAACCTAACATTTTTAATTCCTTGAAAATAAACAAGTCAACTACAATTTATTCATATAGGGTAATAATTTAAAAACGGTATCCAAATGAGAATTGCTAAAGCTGGAAGTACGCCTGTTGCCCCGAATCATAACAGAGATGGCTCATTCAGAGACAGGTATTGATATCCATCCCAGGGCACGAATTGGAGGTAGTTTTGTTATTGACCACGGTACGGGTGTTGTTATTGGTGCTACAAGTATTATCGGGAATCACGTGAAAATATACCAGGGTGTGACCCTGGGAGCCAAAAGCTTCCCTTCCGATAAGCAAGGCAATCCGATAAAAGGAATAGAACGCCATCCAATTGTTGAGGAAAACGTGATTATTTATGCAGAAGCGACTATATTAAGCAGAGTAACCATTGGAGCCAACACAGTAATTGGAGGAAATGTTTGGATCACAAGGGATATACCTCCCAATTCCAGAATTATCCAACAAAAAGCCCAAACTATGAACTTTTCCAATGGCGAAGGGATATAGCCCACCTTATACATAAACTGTACAATTATCTATTGCCAGAATTTTATTGTTTAAATAATTGCTTTGTTGTTCTATTGTTGAATGATGCGGTACCGTCCACTTTAGTGTGTCTGGGGGAAAGGTTTTCAATAAATTAACAA